>CAMWLB010000106.1 GCA_947174985.1 uncultured Lachnospiraceae bacterium
TGCTTTACCCAAATGATAATCACTATGCAGGTAAGGAGCTGCGTTTAAAACAGCAATATTTCTTTATTTCTGCTTCTGTGCAGGAAGCGATTGCCAAGTATATGCGTAAGCATGATGATGTGCGTAAATTCTATGAGAAGGTTACCTTCCAGTTGAATGATACCCATGCCACGGTGGCAGTTGCCGAGCTGATGAGGATCTTAATGGATGAGCATTTCCTTACATGGGATGAAGCGTGGGAGGTTACGACCAAGACCTGTGCTTATACCAACCATACCATTATGGCGGAAGCACTGGAAAAATGGCCGATTGAGCTGTTCTCCCGTCTGTTGCCCCGTATCTACCAGATTGTGGAGGAAATTAACCGCCGTTTTGTCAATCAGATTGCGGCGATGTATCCCGGCAATCAGGAAAAAATCAATAAGATGGCGATTGTCTACAACGGACAGGTTCATATGGCACATCTCGCCATTGTGGCAGGCTATTCCGTAAACGGTGTGGCAAGGCTGCATACCGAGATTTTAAAGAATCAGGAATTAAAAGACTTCTACCAGATGATGCCGGAGAAGTTCAACAATAAGACCAATGGTATTACCCAGAGAAGGTTTTTACTCCATGGCAATCCGCTCCTTGCGGACTGGGTAACAGAACATATTGGCTCCGAATGGATTACCGATTTGCCCCAGATTGCCAAGATGAAGATTTACGCTGACGACAAGAAGGCACAGCAGGAGTTTATGAACATCAAGTACCGCAATAAGGTACGTCTCGCACAGTATATCTTAGAGCACAACGGCGTGGAGGTAGACCCCCGCTCCATCTTTGACGTACAAGTAAAGCGTCTGCATGAGTACAAGAGACAGCTCTTAAATATCCTGCACGTGATGTATCTGTACAACGAACTGAAGGAGCATCCGGATATGGACTTCTATCCCCGCACCTTTATTTTCGGCGCGAAGGCTGCAGCAGGCTACCGCAATGCCAAGCTGACCATCAAGCTGATTAACGCGGTTGCGGATGTAGTAAACAACGACGCCTCCATCGGCGGCAAAATGAAGGTAGTATTTATTGAAAATTACCGTGTTTCCAATGCGGAGATGATTTTTGCGGCAGCAGATGTTTCCGAACAGATTTCTACAGCAAGTAAAGAGGCTTCCGGTACCGGCAATATGAAGTTTATGTTGAACGGCGCACTGACCATCGGCACCATGGACGGCGCGAATGTGGAAATCGTGGAAGAGGTTGGCGAGGAAAATGCCTTTATCTTTGGTCTGTCCTCCGATGAGGTTATCCACTATGAGAATTATGGCGGCTACAACCCCATGGAGATTTTCAACAACGATCAGGATATTCGTAAGGTACTGATGCAGTTAATCAACGGTACTTATGCACCCGGAGATACGGAATTGTTCAGAACGCTGTACAATTCCCTGCTCAATACCCAGAGCACTTCCAAGGCGGATACCTACTTTATTTTAAAGGATTTCAGATCCTACGCGGAAGCACAGAAAAAGGTGGAAGCGGCATACCGGAACGAAGCAGGCTGGGCAAAGAGCGCTATTTTAAATATGGCAAGCTCCGGCAAGTTTACCTCCGACAGAACCATTCAGGAGTATGTGGATGATATCTGGCATTTGGATAAGGTAGAGCTTTCTGATAAGAAACCGCTGAAAAAATAGGGTAAAACGAGATAACCGCCCGGTTTTGTGCTGTGGCGGTTATCTTTCTGTATGGAGGATGGATATGTTTTTCAAAAAAAGGAAAAGAGTCATCATGTTTTTGATGTTGGCGTTGCTTTTTGCGGGATGTGGAAAGGAACCGGCAGTCGTGGAAGGGGCTTCTGTCGCAGAAGCGCGTGGCACGGGGCTTATATCGGGTCTGGCGGTATATGCGCCTTTGGCTGATGAACAGATAAGCGGGCTGGAAGCGGATATGCTTTCTCTGAAAGAGGAAATGAAAATACTCGCCACGCCGGAGGTAACGCTTATCATGGTTGGAGACATTCTGATGCATATGCCGGTCAACAACAGCGGCAGACTGGCGGACGGCAGCAGGAATTTTGACCATCTTTTTACCTATACGAAGGACATGATAGAGGCGGCGGACATCGCCATTGTCAATCAGGAGGTGATTCTGGGAGGACCCGAGCTTGGGATTTCCGGTTATCCCCGATTCAACACCTATTACGAAGTAGGGGATGCACTGGTCAATGCGGGATTTGATGTGATTCTCCATGCGACAAATCATAGTCTTGACAGGGGACGGGAGGGGATAGAAAACTGTCTTGCCTTTTGGGAGGACAACTATCCCGATATTGCAGTGGTTGGTATTTATGGCAGCGCGGAGGCGCAGGAAGAGATTTATGTCTGCGAGCAGGAAGGCATAAAAATTGCCATTTTGAACTATACCTATGGAACCAATGGACTGCCTTTTCCGGCGGGTATGCCCTATGCAGTCAATCTTTTAAACAAGGAGAAAATTGCGGCGGATGTGGCGCGGGCAAAGGAGATGGCGGATTTTGTGGTGCTCTGTCCTCATTGGGGCACGGAATATGTGCTGAAGGAGACGAAGAACCAGCGCGACTGGGCAGAATTTTTCATGGAGTGCGGCGTGGACTTGGTCATCGGCACGCATCCCCATGTGATTGAGCCGGTGGAAATGCTTTGTGATGAAGATGGCAATGAGATGCTTGTGTACTATTCTTTGGGCAATTATGTCAATGCGACAGCCGGCGAAGAAAGCGACATCGGCACACGGATGATAGGCGCGATGGCGACAGTGACTCTTTCCCGTAATGAGGAGGGCGAAGTATACATAAAAGAATACGGCGCGGAGCCTCTGGTGACGTATTTTTCCGCTGACAGAAAGACAGTGCTTGTTTATCCCATGGAGCAGTTTACCGACGAGATGGCGGCGAACAGCTTTACCATTAAGAGGGACAGGGATTTCAGCCCTGCTTACTGCCAGGAAATCTGGGAGCAGGTATTTGGGGATTTGCAGTGAGCAGCTGTTTCCCAAGTGATTTTGTATTGCAAAATTATGCGAAAAATGTAATAATCATGATATTGAATAGGAAAGGATATTTTGTATTGGGAAGGGGAAACAATGGCCAGAAACAGCTATAAGGAAAGAAGCAGTAAGAGGGTTAAAATGCATAGAGAAAAAGGCATTGATATAAAACTCACGATAATTGGCGGTCTTATAGTGGCGGCTATCGTGCTTCTGCTGGTTTTTAACTTACGAGGAAAAAATTGGTCGGAAATATTCAGCGATAAAATTGAGAACATCATCGACGGCGGGGAAGGCAAGGTCGTAACAGTCAGCGAGGCCTCAATAAGCAAGGTTTTTGAGATAAGTGAACTGGCAACCGCAGATTACACTTACAATGCCATTGCAAGAGCGTATAAAGAAGACGGTGTAACCGTAAGATATTATGTGGCGTATGAGGGTGAACTGAAAGCAGGTATTGATTTTAGTAAAATAGTTGTTGACATTAATGAAAGGGATAAAATAATATCCATTACAATTCCGGAGATTGAAATTCAGGAGATAAGGATTGACCCGGGAACGCTGGAATATATATTTAACGACAAAAAAAGTGAGACAGAGACAGTACATCAGGAAGCATATGAAATATGTAAAAAGGATTTAGAAGAAAGGATATATGGTGAGGAAGACCTTTTAAAATCGGCAAGAGAAAATGCAATTGCCGTTGTGAAGGCACTGGTGGTGCCTTGGGTAGAGCAGTTGGACGCGGAGTACAAGGTAGAAATCCGATAGAGGGGAGGCGCGCAAATGCTGCACATGTTATACTTGAAAAAACGATTCAGCTGTTTTATGATGGCATTTTTGCTTTTGTTCACATTTTGTGCATGTTCAGGTAAAAAAGAAGAACAGAAGCCAGAAGAAGAAATAGCAGAAAAAGAAACGCTGTATTATCCTGATATTTTACAGATTCGATATATATGCGAGCTTGCAACACTGGAATGTTATTATCACAATGTAGCAAAGTCAGAGAAACCAAAAGGTTCAGGAATTGTTCATTGGGGAGAAAAGGACCGTGTATTTTGGATTGAATACAGCGGGGTCGCAAAATTCGGTATCGATATCGCTAAAGTAAAAATGGAGATTGACGGGCAGAAAATTATCATAACGATTCCCAAAGCGGGATTGCTTGGCTTATCTGATTATACATTTACGGAAGACAGCTATATTTCATCGGACGACGGGATGAATAAAAACCCAATTACAGCAGATAACCAGACAGAGGCAATCGCGAAGGCAGAAGAGGATATAAAGCTGATGTTTGAAAATGATGAGGTTTTGCTTATGCGGGCGCAGGACAATGCGAAAAAGCTGATAGAAAGTTATATTAAACAGTTAGGAGAAATTTCGGGAACTGACTATCAGATTGTATGGAATTATGAAGAATAAGAAGGTTTTCCTTTCTAATAAAAATGACAATTGAGAGCAGGAGGTACAAATATGATTCAATTATTACAGGGCGGCGCTTATCTTGTGGGCGGTACGCAGATTATCGAGGACACACAGGAGGCGGCACTTGCCATTGAGAATAAAACCGGCAAAAAGGTGACGAAGGCGGAAGCGGCAAAGCAGACCATTGCCTATGGTATTCTGGAGAGCCACAATACTTCCGGCAGCATGGACAAGCTGCGGATTAAATTTGATAAGCTGACAAGCCATGACATCACCTTTGTAGGCATTATCCAGACGGCACGCGCCTCGGGTCTGACCAAATTTCCGGTTCCCTATGTGCTGACCAACTGTCACAATTCCCTTTGCGCGGTGGGCGGCACCATCAATGAAGATGACCACATGTTTGGACTCACCTGCGCCAAAAAGTACGGCGGCGTCTATGTTCCGCCTCATCAGGCTGTTATCCATCAGTTTGCAAGGGAAATGCTTGCGGGCGGCGGCAGCATGATTCTGGGCTCCGATTCCCATACACGGTACGGCGCGCTGGGCACCATGGCAATGGGCGAGGGCGGACCGGAGCTGGTGAAGCAGCTTTTAAATCAGACCTATGACATCAATATGCCCGGCGTAGTGGGCGTTTACCTGACGGGTGAGCCGGTAAAGGGCGTGGGTCCGCAGGACGTTGCGCTGGCGATTATCGGTGCAGTATTTAAAAACGGCTATGTCAAGAATAAGGTGATGGAGTTTGTGGGTCCCGGCGTTGCTTCTTTAAGCGCGGACTTCCGTATCGGCATCGATGTCATGACGACGGAGACCACCTGTCTTTCTTCCATCTGGCAGACAGACGAGGCAATCAAAGAGTTCTATGAGATTCACGGCAGGAAGGAAGAATATAAGGAGCTTACCCCGGGCGAGGTGGCTTATTACGATGGTATGATTATGGTGGATTTGTCCAAAATCAGGCCGATGATTGCCATGCCTTTCCACCCCAGCAATACCTATACCATTGAAGAGCTGAACAGTAATCTTCTGGATATTTTAGATGAGACGGAGAAGCGCGCTCTGGTAAGTCTTGACGGCGCGGTGGAATTTTCCTTAAAGGATAAGGTGCGCGACGGCAAATTCTATGTGGACCAGGGAATTATTGCGGGCTGTGCCGGCGGCGGTTTTGAGAATATCTGCGCGGCAGCGGATATTTTAAAGGGCAGCTATATTGGCGCAGACGGCTTTACTTTAAGCGTATATCCGGCTTCCATGCCTGTATATATGGAGTTGATTAAAAATGGATGTGCGGCTTCCATTCTGGAGACGGGCGCAGTGATGAAGACTGCTTTCTGCGGTCCCTGCTTTGGCGCAGGCGACACACCGTCACACAATGCGTTCAGTATCCGCCACTCTACAAGGAACTTCCCCAACAGGGAGGGTTCCAAGCTGCAGAGCGGACAGATTGCTTCTGTGGCTCTTATGGACGCGCGTTCCATTGCGGCGACGGCGGCAAACAAGGGCGTGCTGACACCGGCTACAGAATTTGACGGCGAATTGAATCGTTATCAATATCATTTTGACAGCAATATTTATGCGAACCGTGTGTTTGATTCCCACGGTGTGGCAGACCCTGACGTGGAAATTCAGTTCGGTCCCAACATCAAGGACTGGCCTGCCATGGGTGCACTGCCGGAAAATCTGGTGTTGCAGGTGGTTTCCGAAATTCACGACCCTGTGACGACCACGGATGAGCTGATTCCTTCCGGCGAGACTTCGTCCTACCGTTCCAACCCGCTGGGGCTGGCAGAATTTACCCTGAGCCGCAAAGACCCGCAGTATGTGGGGCGTGCAAAGGCGATTCAGAAGGCGGAAACGGAAAGAATGGCCGGCGGACATCCCTGCACGGTGCTGCCGCAGCTTAAGGATGTGATGGGTGTGATAAAGAAAACCTTTACGGAGGCAAATCACACCAACACAGGCTTTGGCTCCACCATATTTGCAGTGAAGCCCGGCGACGGCTCCGCACGTGAGCAGGCAGCTTCCTGCCAGAAGGTGTTAGGCGGCTGGGCAAACATTGCCAACGAGTATGCCACCAAGAGATACCGCTCCAATCTGATTAACTGGGGTATGCTGCCGTTCTTGATTGAAGAGGGCGAGCTGCCGTTTTCTAATCTGGACTATTTGTTTATACCGGAAATCAAGAAAGCGGTAGAAGAGAAATCCGATGAAATCAAGGCGTATACCGTAGGACAGGAAGGTCTTACAGAGTTTGTGCTGCGGCTGGGAGAGCTGACGGACGAGGAAAGGCAGATTATCTTAAAAGGCTGTCTTATTAATTACAACAGAGTATAGGAGAAGCAGGCCGCCTTTCAAACGTTGATAGGAAGACGTGCGAAAGGCGGCAGGATGAAAGCTTGAAAAACAAAAGGACCGGAATTCAGCATAGGGGGATATATGCGGCAGGTAACGGAGATCGGAAAGAAGAGAAAACGGCATGCAGTCGAGCCGTTATACTTATCGTACTATAATGACTTGTATCGGTATGCATTGTCGCTGTTAAACAGTGTGGAGGATGCAGAGGACGCTGTACAGAATACTTTTTTGTACGCTATGAAAGATTGGCGCAGCTTATTCGGCATGAAGGAGAGTGAAAGAAAGAACTGTCTTTTTGCGGCGCTGCGCAATGCGGCGTTAGATATCCTCAGAAGAAGAAAACGAGAGGTATCACTTGAGGGGCTTGCGCTGCAGGAAAAGGCTGCGTGTCATATGACACGGGAAAGGCAGGAAGTATTAGAAGCGCTAAATGGGCTTTCCAAATGGCACAGGAACACGCTTATCGAGGCATATGTTTTGGAGCGCACCAGCGGCGAAATAGCCGAAAGGCTGGGCATGAAGAAGAATGCCATAGAAAAGCGTATAGACAGGGCAAAAGCTGCAATTCGGGGCTGGTACCGTACAGGAATATACTGGTAGATGTGATAAAGGATAGGGAAACGGAGATGTTTCGCTGTCCTTTTTGTGTGGTTTAGGGGAGAATAAACGCGCTTTTGCAGCGTTTATGTACAGAGGGTTATTTTCATGCAGTTTGAGGTAACTTTTCTGAGTCTGAACGGAAAGGAGGGTAGTGGTTGTTCGTTGTAGTTGTTTTAAGTTGTGAATAAACCAAAATCAGGAGGAAAACAAAATGAGTATTGTAAAAAGAGCAGTAGTTTTAGTAGCAGCAGTTTGTATGCTGGTGGGAAGTCCGGCGATGAAGGTGTCGGCGGAATGCGACCATAAGGACACAGGAAGAGACCTTCAGTGGACGGGTCAATATAGGTATTCGTCTTATGAACACACGGTTATTGTGGCATATTACGCTGATGGAACACCGATTACTGTAAAATGTCATGTGAATAAGACAGAAAAAATTTATGTAACATACTGTCAAGCATGCCGTGCATATACAGGAGTAGCGTATGAATCTTATCAAGAAGCGCATGGCGTGGTACATGATTAGTAAATAGCTGTCATAGCCCTCCGCCTGTGGGCGGAGGGCAAAATAAAGTAGGAGAACATCGATGAAAGGAAAAATAAAGTTTTTAATACTTGCGGTTATAGTATGCTTCCTGTCCGGCTGCGGGAAAAAAGAAACATATGATTTGCAACTAGAATACAATGCGCTTGTATTTTCGGACGTGACAGATTATATTTTGGGGCAGCAGTATTATCAGGGGAAAGAAATTCTGCTGGCAGGGACAAAAGAGGGAGATGTGCGGCTTTTATGGGATGGAAAGAAAGAGGAAATCTTGATGCAGAACATGCCGGAAAGCCTGCTGAACATAGAGACGAGATGGTGGTTGGACAGTAAGGGGAATCCCTATGTGCTTTACCGAGACACAGTATATCTGTTAAATCAGGAGGGAGTGATTCTGCTTGAGGCGCGGGCGGACGGGACTGTGACGGGCATTTGTGAGGGCGCTTCGGGGGAAATCATACTGAAAATAAATGATACAGATAAAATTGTGAACGGGTTAGCGGTTTTTGACACGGAGACGGGGACAATTGGGAAAATTTGCTGGCTGAAAGATATAGCCTATTGCATTGCAAAGGGATATGCAAAGGATGTCCTGATTCTGGATGCGAAAGGCCTTTACGACTACGGGCTTTCGGACGGCAGCAAACAGTATTACATGGAGTGGAGTGGTACGGCATATGACCCTCAAAGTGGGGCGGCGGATATCAAGTTTGTCTCAGATAACCAGATAGAGATTTATGCGGGGAGAGACATGGCGGTAACGCTCTCCAAAATCAATCCGGAGGAATCGGGAAAGACCATTCTGACCTATAAAACAACCAGCATTTCCAGTGAAATAAAAGAACTGATAGTCCGTTTTAATAAGGAAAATCAGGACTATTACATTGTGATAGAGGAGTGCCCTAACAGTCAGGACTGGGATACATTCAGGGAGAAAGTTGAGATTGAGATTGCTGCCGGGCACGGACCGGACATCATTGATGATGTGTCAGTGCGCAGTCCGTATGCTTTGATAGAAAAAGGGGTTATCGAGGAACTGACGCCGTATATAGAAGAGTCAGGAATAGACAGGGAAGCCTATTTTCCTGTTGCTTTTCAAGGCTTTAAAATAGAAAATGGCGTATATGGCATTGGTGTTGGAATGAATATATTTTCATGGTGCACTGACAGCAGCATTTTTTTCGGAGAAGAGGATTTGAGTCTGGAAGACATGTTAGAGATTCTGGAAGGGTTGGAAGAGGATAAAATTTTCAGGAATGGAAGAAATTCTGCCGCTCTTGTCTACGATTGGCTGAGT
>CAMWLB010000107.1 GCA_947174985.1 uncultured Lachnospiraceae bacterium
GTCCACTTCGGTAAGCTTTTCTTTTCCCTCATTGTTTTCCACCTCGTCCGAGAGCAGTACCTCACCAATGGAGTTGACAGACTCAATTCCCTTGGTGATGGTGGGCAGAAGTGTCACAATCGCAGAAACTTGATTGACAACGGTTGCAAAATAGCTCTGGTACAGCATAATATCGCCTGCTAAAATATTCCCTTTAAAGGCAAGATAACCAGTAAAGACAAGGCAGATGATTTGAAACACTTGGAATACGGCCCACCCGACAGAGCCGAAAAGTGCCTGCACCAAATCCAGCTTATAGCCCTTTTCCGCCACGGCAAAAAGTTGTCCGCTCATCTTTTCCACTTCTTCATCCTCCAGCGCATGCGCTCTGGTCACGGGGACAAGTTCCACCATCTCCATCACCCTTGCAGAAGTTTCTTCCATCTCCTTGCGGAATTCACGGTTTTTATTCCGCATGGCGCTGCGGAAGGTCACCATGGTAATTGCCGCTATGGGCGCTGTAATCAGGAAGAACACAAAGACCATCATGCTTTTGGATACCGTGACGACAAGCGCCACCACGATATTCAGCCCGATATTTAAAACGCTTAAAAACATCTGCGTAGAAAGGGTTTCCACAGCCTCCACATCACGCATAATTTTGGACTGCAGCCTGCCGGACTGCATCTCCACATGATAGGAAATGGATAGCTGCTGCAGCTTCCTGATCAGCGCCTTTCTGAGCCCTGTCTCCGCGTAGCGCGTGGCAAGACTTTTGTAGGAAGTATACAGGTAATTCATCGGTATATTCAGCCCTATCAGCGCAACCATCAAAACGGCATAAAAGAGCACATTGCGGATAGTGTCCGGATTGCCGGCCGTAACATCGTTAATAATGTTAGCTGTCACAATGGGCAGCACCCAGACACAGATATGCTTTAAGAAAAAGCATACCACCGCCAAAAAAAACTTATGGTAATTTCCTTTATACAGAGATAACAGAATCGCGATTGGGTGACCCTTGTGCCGCCTGTAGCTTTCCATAAACCAGCTTTCCGTATCAATCTTTTTTCTGGGAGATGTCAGTTCGACAAAATCCTTCATGTCTGCTTCCCTTTCTGTCTGCAGGACGCAACAAAAAGAGCAGATAAAGTAAGCTATCTGCTCTTTGCCTTTTCAAATGTTTTGACAATTAATTGTTAATCAGCTTGTCCTCACCATTCCAGCTATACAGCTTACGGATTTCTTCGCCGACAACCTCTGCCGGATGCTCGCTTGCAAGCTTTCTGAGTGCACGGAAATGTGCCTGTCCGCCTGCAGCTGACATATCAAGCAGGAAGTCCTTTGCAAAAGTACCATCCTGAATATCCTTCAATATTTTCTTCATGGTCTTCTTGGTCTCATCGGTGATAATCTTGGGACCTGTGATATAATCGCCATATTCTGCCGTATTGGAAATGGAATACCGCATGCCTGCGAAACCACTCTGGTAAATCAAATCCACAATCAGCTTCATCTCATGGATACACTCGAAGTATGCGTTTCTGGGGTCGTAGCCTGCCTCTACCAAAGTCTCGAAGCCTGCCTGCATCAGTGCGCAGACACCGCCGCAGAGAACCGCCTGCTCGCCGAAGAGGTCAGTCTCGGTCTCGGTTCTGAAGGTTGTCTCTAAAACGCCTGCTCTTGCACCGCCGATTGCAAGCGCGTAAGCCAGAGCCATATCCTGTGCCTTGCCGGTTGCATCCTGATGTACGGCAACCAGACAGGGAACACCTTTGCCGGCCTGATACTCGCTTCTTACGGTATGTCCCGGTCCCTTCGGTGCAATCATGGTAACGTCCACATCCTTGGGCGGTACAATCTGTCCGAAGTGAATGTTGAAGCCGTGTGCAAACATCAGCATATTGCCCGCTTCCAGATTCGGCTCAATGTCCTTCTTGTACATAGCAGCCTGCAACTCATCGTTAATCAGAATCATAATGATATCTGCCTTTTTTGCTGCCTCTGCTGCGGTAAATACCTCAAAGCCCTGTGCCTCAGCCTTTGCCCATGATTTAGAGCCTTCGTACAGACCGATAATCACGTGGCAGCCTGACTCCTTCGCGTTCAGCGCATGTGCATGTCCCTGACTGCCGTATCCGATTACAGCAATCGTCTTGCCCTCTAACAGTGCAAGGTTACAGTCTTCCTGATAAAATATTTTTGCCATCTTTCTTCCTCCATCGCATCGCTGCTTTTAGTTTATAACTGACAGGAGGCATTGCCTCCGGGTTATCATATTTAGTTAATAAAAGTTACATTCTCCGTACCGCGGCAGAGACCTGCGATACCGGTACGCGCCAGCTCCAATATCTCATAGCCGTCAAGGAGATTGATAAATGCCTCTATCTTTGTCTGGTCACCTGTCATCTCTACAATCAGGCTGTCCGATGCCACGTCAATAATATTGGCGCGGAAAATATCCGCAAGAGAAATCACGCCCTGACGCTCCGCAGCCTGTGCACGGACCTTAATCAGCGCAAGCTCCCTGTAAACGCTCTCCGACGGCTTAAGCTCCTTGATATCACGGATATCTATCAGCTTTGCCACCTGCTTTTCAATCTGCTCTAAAATCTGGTCGTCCCCGCTTGTCACAATGGTAATGCGGGTAAATCTCGGATCCGCCGTCACGCCTGCCGTAATACTCTCGATATTGTAGCCGCGTCTGGAAAACAGTCCCGAAATCCGGCTTAACACGCCGGAGGTGTTGTCAACGAGAAGCTGAAATACTTTTTTCTGCAAAATTTATCCCTCCACAACAAATCTTCTCCTAGTTTCCTATCATAGCAACACTTTATTTTTTTGTCAACGTATGACCTTTCGGAATACATATCATAATCCGCAGTTATGGAAAACTGTTTCATTTTACAATTCTATTCCTCTCAGTTATCGCTTTCCGCACATTTCGGCAGGGCCAGCGTCCCCGTTCTGGCCACCTCCACAATACTGATAGAGGCAAGCATGGAAATGAAAAGCTTAGTCCGCTCAGGAATATCGCACACCTGTATCATCATCTGATTTTTTGACATATCTACGATATCCGCCTTCATGACCTCACATATCTCCATGATTTCACGGCGTGTGCTTTTGTTGTACTTTACCTTGACAAGCATAAGCTCCCTGCTTATACTCTGCGCCTCGTCAAAGGTCTTAACCTTGATAACATCCAGCTTTTTGTTGAGCTGCTTTTCAATCTGCTCTATGGTGCGCTCGTTCCCGCTTGAAACAATCGTCATACAAGATACGGCGGCATCGTCGGTTTCCCCAACGGCAAGACTGTCTATATTGAAACATCTTCTTGAGAAGAGCCCCGCCACCTTGCACAATACGCCGGAACGGTTCTCAACCAGCACGGAATATATCTTCTTCATCTCTTACTCTCCATTCTATTCCTTTACTAAGTCCATGGGATCTATCAGACACTCTAACAGCATGGACTCGTCATGTGCCAGAAAACGGTCAAGCACCTCTTCCACCCTGTCCATATTTTCCAGCCTGAGGAAAGGAATGTCATATGCTGCCGAAAGCTTTTCTAAATCAGGACTGCCGGACAAATCCACCACAGAGTAATTGTCCTTGTAGGTATAATGCTGATATTCCCTTACCATACCCAGATAATTATTTTTCAGCACAATCATCTTTACCGGCACATGATGCTGCTGCATGGTCGCAAGCTCCATCATGGACATCTGGAAAGAACCGTCACCGCACACGGCAATGACCTGCTTTGTCATGTCCGCCAGTTTTGCGCCCATGGCTGCCGGAATAGAATAGCCCATGGTGCCCATGCCGCCCGAAGTCAAAAATCTGCCTTCTTTTACCACATGGTATCCGCAGGACCATATCTGGTTCTGCCCCACATCCGCCACATAGACGCCATCCGGCTGCATTTTTTCGGAAAGCCTTGTGATAAAGGCTGCCGGGTCCACATAGGCAGGATTGGGCGTGCGCTTCTTTTCCATAGTATCGCGGTAGCCATCAAGCTGCGTAAGCCATTCTTCGTGCTCACAGGTAAATTCCTGGTTTAAAAATTCTTCAAAAATGTGGGCTGCATCTCCTACAAGGGGGATGGTCGGTCCCGCATTTTTACCGATTTCCGCAGGGTCTACGTCGATATGTACCAGCACCTTATTCTGCGTAATCAAATCCGGCTGGCTCACGGCGCGGTCTGCCACCCTTGCGCCTACCATAATCAGCAAATCGGATTCATTCATCGCCCTGTTGGCATACGGCTTTCCGTTGTTGCCCACCATGCCATAGTACAGAGGATGCTTTGTGGGCATGACGCCGATTCCCATCATGGTAGATACCACCGGTATTTTATGGCGCTCGGAAAAGGCTCTGAGTCCTTTCTCCGCTTCACTCAAAAGCACGCCGCCGCCTGCACAGATAATAGGGCGTTTTGCTTTTTCCAACTCCTTTACCACCTTTTTAATCTGCACAATATGCCCTTTGACCGTAGGCTTGTAGGTGCGCAGGGAAACTTCCTCCGGATAACTGTAACGGCTTACGGATGCGTTCTGCACATCGATGGGAATATCGATGAGAACCGGTCCCTTTCTGCCGGAATTTGCAATATAAAAAGCCTCTTTAAAAATACGGGGAATATCCTGTGCATTTTTTACCAGATAGCTGTATTTGACAAAGGATTCCACCGCGCCGGTAATATCTGCTTCCTGAAACACATCGCTGCCTAAAAGCTCGCTGTTTACCTGCCCTGTAATGCAGATAAGCGGGATACTGTCAGCAAAAGCCGTGGCGATACCGGTGATGACATTCGTCGCGCCGGGACCGGAGGTGACTGCGCAGACCCCGGGTCTGCCGGTCATTCGTGCCATACCGCTTGCCGCATGGGCTGCGTTCTGTTCCGTCCGAATCAGGACGGTCCTGATATCCGACTGTAAAATACTGTTATAAAAAGGACAGATAGCGACGCCCGGATAACCGAAAACTACCTCTACACCTTCCGCCTCCAGACATCTGACAATGGCGTCTGCTCCTATCATACTCCTACCTCCAATTCTAAACATCGTGTTTTCTTATATTAACACAGTAAAGCACTCAAGTTCAATAGGGAATTACTTATTTCAACTGGCCAATCAGCCTTCCTGCCAGTTTCACCGCTTCAGCCGCATCCTTGGAATAGCCGTCTGCTCCTATTTCATTGGCATATTCTTCCGTGATAACCGCGCCGCCCACCATGATTTTTGCAGTTACGTTTTGTTCCTTTGCATACTGAATCACCGTCTCCATCTGCTTCATGGTAGTCGTCATCAGTGCGGAAAGGGCAATGATGGACGCATTGTGCTCTTTTGCCGCCTCTATAATCTTTTCCTTGGGCACATCCTTTCCCAAATCAATCACTTTAAAACCATAATTTTTCAGCATCAGCGCCACCAGATTTTTGCCGATATCGTGGATATCGCCCTCTACAGTCGCTATAATCACAACGGGCATATTCTCGTCCGTACTCTGTCTTAGCATAAGCGGTTCTAAGACTTCAATGGAAAGCTTCATGGCCTCCGCACCCGCGATAAGCTGGGGCAGGAAATATTTCCCGCTGTCAAAATAATCACCAACTGTATTGATGGCAGGCAGAAGCACCGTATCAAGAAGTTCCTTTGCCTCTGCGCCTTCTGCAAGCGCATCTTTTGTAATCTGTACAATGCCGCTTTTATTTCCCTTTAATACCGCATCTCTGAGCTTCTGTCTCGCGGATGCCTTTTCCCCTTCCTGTGTGGCAGCAGCCATGCCGCTTTTTACGCCCGTTGCCTGCGCCATGCTGATTTTCGGTGCCGCCTGCACAGCCGCCTGTGCCTGCTCCTGCAGCAACCGCTTTTCTTTTATTACATCGGCATAACCAATGTAACGCATGTCTGCCTCTTCTTTGTTGAGCAGCAAATCCGCCGCAAAGGCGCAGCCCATCAAAAGCTCCTGTGAAGGGTTGGCGATTGCCATTGTCAGTCCCGCCCCGACTGCCATCGTCAGAAAGGCGGTGTTCACATAGCTTCTCTCCGGCATACCGAAGGATATATTGGAAAGGCCGCATATGGTGGCAAGTCCCTCTTTTTTGCAGTAGCGGATGGTGTCCAGCGTATCCAATGCCGCCGTTTTATTGGCGCCCACCGTATTGACCAGACCGTCCACCACAATATCCTCTTTTGCAAAGCCAAGCTCTTTCGTCCGTTCCAGAATCTTGTGAATAATTTCCTTCTTCTCTGTCAGATTTTCCGGCAGCCCCGCATCGGAAAGCGGAAGCAGGATAAACATGGCGCCGTATTTTTTGACAATGGGAAGCAGATTTTCAAATTTTTCCTTTTCATAAGAAACGGAATTGACCAGTGCGCGCCCCGGGTATCTGCGAAGTGCCGCCTCCAGCACGGATATATGGCTGGAGTCCAGCGAAAGGGGCAGATTGGTGACGCCCTCGATTTCTGTAAGCGCCTTTAACATCATCTCTTTTTCATCGATGCCTCCCATGCCCATATTGACGTCCAGTATCTGCGCGCCGCACGCCTCCTGCTCCTCCGCAAACGCCTTTACCAGCTCCATGCTGCCCTCTCTAAGCTCTGCCTGCAGCTTTTTCTTTCCGGTCGGGTTAATACGCTCTCCCACTACCATAAAGCCGTCATCAAGAGAAAAGGAAACCGTCTTTCTTTCTGAGGACAGATAGCGGAGTCCCGCTTTGTATTTTCTTTCTTTGCTGCGGGTTGTGCCAAGCTTGTCTTGCAGTTCCTTTATGTAAGCCGGCGTGGTGCCGCAGCAGCCGCCCAGAATGGAAGCGCCTGCGTCTAAAAGCAGCTTCATTTCCTCTGCAAACTCTTCCGCCTGTATGTCATAGCAGGTGCTGCCGTCTCCATCCACAAAGGGCAGCCCTGCGTTTGGCTTTGCAATGACGGGAATCCGAACCGCTTCCGCCATCGAACGTATCACATCGCACATTGCCGCAGGTCCCGTGGAACAATTTGCGCCTACGGCGTCCGCCCCCAGAGAGGCAAGCACAACCGCCGCTGTCAGGGCATCCGTCCCATAAAGCGTCCGCCCATCCTTTTCAAAAGTCATGGTCACCATCACCGGAAGGCTGCAGGTTTCCTTTGCCGCGATTAACGCCGCCCTTGCCTCCTGCAGGCTCATCATGGTTTCCACCACCAGCAAATCCACGCCTGCCTCTGAAAGCGCCGTAATCTGCTCTTTATATATATCCACAAGCTCCTCAAAGTCCATTTTCCCCATCGGTGAAAGCTGCTCACCCGTCATGGTAATATCGCCGGCGATAATCGCCCTGCCGCCTGCCGCCTGCTTTGACAAGGATACCAGCCTGTTTGTCATCTCCTGCAGGCGATCCTGCAGACCGTATTCCTTTAACTTTATGCGGTTTGCAGTAAAGGTCGGCGCATACAAAATATGGCTTCCTGCCTCCACATAACCTTTCTGTAATGCAAGAAAAACTTCCTCATTTTCTAAAATCCATTCTTCTGGACAGACGCCCGCAGGCATCCCCGCCTTCATCAGATTGGAGCCCGTGGCGCCGTCCAGATAGATAATATTTTCTTCCGCCCATACTGCAAATTCTCGTTTTGTCATAACTATTCTGTCCTTCCCTTATGGCGCCTTCTGACGTTTATCAATCCTTAAGACGCCGCAATATCATCTATATTATAGGGATTTTGCACTAAAATGACAAGCATTGTATTGCTTTTACAGCAGAAATATGTTAAATTTTATATACTCGGTTTATTTGGGAAGGAGGTAGAAATGAAAAATAAATTACTTCTGTTCCTGACAGTGCTTGCTTTTTGTTTGTGGCTGACAGGTTGCGGCGGCGAAGACCCTGAAATAAATAAATTTATGGAAGACATCAATTCCTTCTGCAGCGAGGTTGCCGCAATAGACGCTGGTATCAATGAGATAGATGCCCAGTCAGAATCGGCGAAGGACGAGCTTTTATCCTATTTAGACCAGTTAGACCAAAGCTTTCAGACACTTGCTGCTATTCCGGTGCCTGCAGATTATGCCTACATGGAAGAGCTTGCAGACGAAGCCAGCAGCTACATGACCACGGCTGTCAGCGCGTACCACGAAGCCTTTGGCGAAAACTCTTACAATGAATATACTGCCGAATATGCCAGACAGAATTATGAACGCGCCTATAAGCGGGTCACCGTTATCTTAAAGCTCTTACATGGAGAGGATATCTCCGATGAAGGCGCTACCATTGAATCTGTGGAATAAAATCAAAGCATAATTTAGGACTAAGTCCTTGCCGGTACTTAGTCCTTTTTATGTGGCTACCTTTATTTATTTTCAAATAATTCCGAGAGCGGTCTGAACTGATATCCCATCTCTTCCCATTTTGTCAGAAGCTCATCTAATATTTCCCCGTTTGTCTGAGAAGTACTGTGCAGAAGCACGATTGCCCCGGGATGAATCCTGCCAGTCAGCTTTTCAAATGCCTCCTCATGGCTTGGCTGTTTATCCTGATACCAGTCCACATAGGCAAGACTCCAAAAGAAGGTGTGATAGCCAAGTTCCTTTGCCATTTTCAGGTTTTCCGTACTGTAAATTCCCTGCGGCGGTCTGTAGTATGGTGCAAGTTCCTGTCCTGTTATCTCTTTAAAAAGAACTTCCACATCTTCCATTTCTTTCCGGAAAGAATCCATATCGGATATTTTTGACATATCCGGATGATGGTATGTATGGTTTCCCACCGTATGACCGTCCGCCACCATTCTCTTTACGATGTCCGGCGCAGATTCCAGAAAATGGCCAACCACAAAAAAGGTTGCCGGTGCATTGTGTTTTTGCAGCGCATCCAGAATCGGCTCTGTATTTCCGTTTTCATACCCGCAGTCAAAGGTCAGGTAAATGATTTTTTCACTATTGCTTCCCACATAGTAGGCGTCGTATTCTGCCAGTTTTTCAGCGGAAACATTGCCGGACGGCTGCGCGCCCTCCTGCCCAAAACCAAGTCCCCAGTTCTGCGCCTCATCCGTTTTTGCAGAAGAAGCCTCCACATAGTGCACCACATATCCTACCGCCCTCCCAACAAAAAACATGGAAGCCAAAAACAACAGCGTCAAAATTTTTTTCATAAAAAATGCCCTCAATATCTCATTAATAGTGTATATTAAGGGCATTAAAAAATCATGACTTTTCTACCGTTTTCAATAATTCTG
>CAMWLB010000108.1 GCA_947174985.1 uncultured Lachnospiraceae bacterium
TCTGGGGACAGGGCAATAATGTGCCGTGGTTTGTGGGGGAGGTTCCGGTTCTGTTTATCAGCGTGGCAAATCCCTATCATTTGCTGGATGTGCCGATGATAAAGACCTATATCAACTGTTATTCCAACAATGAATTTGTCCTGAGGGCAGTCATAGGGAAGATAACCGGAGAAAGCTGTTTTAAGGGAAAGAATCCGGTAGACCCTCTTTGCGGAAGACCAGAACTTGCTTATTGAGAAATATGGGGGTACCAACATGAAAATAGAGCATTTAAAAGTCAATCATCTGGAAAATCCGCTTGGCTATGATTTCCCTTATCTGACGTTTTCGTGGCGGGTAGAGGAAACAAAGGAAAGCTTTTCTGATGAGGTGAGACTGCTTATTGCAGAAGATGAGGATATGCAACAGTTGACATATGACAGTGGTGTCGTGTGCGGATTCAGACAGTGTCAGTTGACGGTGGATTTACAGCTAAAACCAAGAAAACGTTATTTCTGGAAGGTGTTTATACAGACAGAAGCCGGAGAAAAAGCAGAGAGCGGGACGGCATGGTTTGAGACGGCAAAAATTTCAGAAAAATGGGAGGCAAAATGGATTGCGGCAGCAGGAGAGAATACCAAAATGCCGGTTCTGTATCGGGATTTTTCTGTAACGGACAGACCTCAATGTGTCAGGCTTTATGCCTTTGGAGCAGGGCTTTATGAGGTAAGCATAAACGGAAAAAAGGTGGGAGACGAGTATCTGCTGCCCGGTTATCATTCCTATGACCTGTTGCTGGAATATCAGACCTTTGATATTACGGAATTTTTGAAAACAGGTGAAAACCGCGTAGAAATACTGTTGGGAGAAGGCTGGTATAAGGGACGCTTTGGCTTTGATGACGTATATAAGAATTTATATGGGGACAGAAAGAAGTGTATTGCGGAAATATATATACAATATAAATCCGGCGAAACGGAGTACCTCTACACGGATGAGAGCTGGAAGGCGTGTGAGAGCCATATTGCGGAGAATGGTATTTATGATGGAGAGTGGCAGGATGATACGGCAGAGACGATGCCTTTAATGGTGGAAGTATTGCACGATGATAAGTCTCTTTTGACTGCCAGGTCAAATCCTCCCATCCGCAAGGTACAGGAGTTTGCGCCCATATCAAAAATATGGCATAAAGATGGCTATTTACTGCTTGATTTTGGAGAAAGCATTACCGGCTGGACAGAGTTTTCGGGAAAGTTGAAAAAAGGGCAGCAAATCCGGCTTCAGTACGGAGAAGTACTGCAGGAGCAGGGCTTTTATCGGGAAAACCTGCGGACGGCAAAAGCCGAATTTGTCTATACTTCAGACGGAAGTGAGAAAACAGTCCGCCCTCATTTTACCTATTATGGCTTCCGCTATGTTAAGGTGGAAGGACTGGAAAGAGAAGAAGAGCTTACTTTTCGGGCATACCGTATCATGTCGGATATTGAGGAAACAGGCAGAATAGAAACCTCCGATGCAAACGTAAACAAGCTGTTTGAAAATACGATGCGCTCCCAGAAATGTAATTTCCTGGATATTCCCACAGACTGTCCGCAAAGAGATGAGCGTATGGGCTGGACGGGCGACGCCAATATTTTTGTCCGCACGGCGTGTTTTCATATGGACAGCGCCGCATTTTTCAGACACTATATGAGAAGTCTGTATCTGGAGCAGAGGCTGATGAAGGGCGCGATTCCTTTCTTTGCGCCCAGACCCAAGGTTCCGGTCAGGGATAATACAAACCCGTTTTATCTGGATGGCGGAGTCTGTATTTGGGGAGATGCAGCGACCATGCTTCCCTGGACATTGTACCAGTATTATGGCGATGCGGCCTTGCTGCGGGAGCAGTATCCGATGATGAAGGAGTGGGTTGCATATGTCCGCGGAAGGGCGAAGGAAAACGAAACGCCGGATTTATGGCAGAACGACAGGCAGCTGGGCGACTGGCTGGCGCTGGACAATGGAGACATCAGAAACCCGATTGGAAAAACGGATTGTGGATTTTTGGCTTCTGCCTGCTACTATCAGTCGGTATTGACGCTGGCAAAGGCTGCCAAAGTTCTGGACCTTGAAGAAGAGGCAGAATACAGGGAACTTGCCGGCAGCATCAAAACAGCTTTTATCAAATATTATTTTGAGGAAGATGGCGGACTGCGCATAGAAGCAACGCAGACAGCATGTGCTTTTCTGCTTTACATAGGATTGTATCCGGAAAATGCGAGAGAAAAGCTGAAGGACACTTTGGCGCAGCTGATTCGGGAAAATAGCGGGCATCTCAATACCGGATTTGTCGGAACACCGGTGCTGTGTCCGGCATTATCGGAAAACGGACTCAACGAAATGGCGTATGATTTACTTTTGAATGAAGAGTACCCAGGCTGGCTTCATGAGGTCAAACTGGGCGCTACTACAGTCTGGGAGAGATGGAATTCTTTAGATGAAACGGGCGTGATTAGCGGAACGGGAATGAACAGCCTCAACCACTATGCCTACGGAAGCATTGCGGATTGGATGTACCGTTACATGTGTGGTTTTTGTCCTGATATGTCGCAGGACATCAGCATGCAAATCAGACCGATGCCGGATGCAAGGTTTTCTTTCGTAAGGGGGGCATGGGAATCTGTGTGCGGAACCTATGTAAGTGAATGGCATTATGATGTGGAAGAGGGGGTTCGGTATCATTTTGAAATTCCCTTTAATGCAAAAGTAAAGGTAATATTGCCAAATGGTGAAAGCCATCTGTTGACACATGGAATATACAATTTTGTATGCGCGCTATATGCGGGGGTATAATTATGAAAATTGCGGTACTGGTTGGCGGCATTGCATATGAAATGCAAAAGCGTCTCCTGAGAGGAATTATGAAGTATGCCGATGAGCAAAATATCAGTATTTATGTATTTACCTGTAATGGGGATATTTATAGGCAGTCGGAGTACGGAATGGGGGAATATCAGATTTTTAACCTGCCGGATTTAACGCAGTATGACGGCATTATTTTTGTAAGGGATACCATTCAGAACGAGAAGGTTGCAGATGAGATTACGGAGAAAATCAGAGCTGCAAAAACGCCTGCAATCAGTATTGATAATACTGTTTCCGGAATGTCTGTGTTTTATGTTGACAACAGGGAAGCTATGCGGGAGATGGTAACACATTTGATAGAAGTACACGGCGTCAAAAATATTTGCTATCTTTCCGGACCGCGGCAGAATCCGGAAAGTGAAGAAAGATTAAAGGGCGCCATGGAAGCTGCGAATGAACATGGATTGCTGCTGGACGAAAATAATATTTATTATGGGAATTACTGGATGGACAGCGGTAAAAGACTTGTAGAGCAGTTGACAGAGGACGGAAGAAAGCTGCCAGAGGCGATTGTATATGCAAATGACGATATGGCGCTGGGTGTTTATCTGGAGCTTCATAGCCATAATATCCAAATCGGAAAGGATATACTGCTGACGGGGTATGACCATATTTCCGATGCCGCTGATTTGGCGCCTGCTATTACAACGATAGAAAAGCCGCAGGTGCAAATCGGGTATGAGGCATGTAAAAGTCTGGCGGAAGGCAGCATGGTACAGAAACGTAAATTTCATGTGAAATGCTGTTACAGGGGAAGCTGCGGCTGTCAGGAGCGGGAAAGCCGGAAGCTTTCTGAAGTGCAGATGAAAAACGTAAAGCATAAGATAGAATCTGTCAACATGGCGGAAATCAATAAAAGCATGGGGACGGGATTGAATGACTGCGATAATTTACAGGATTTTTGTGAATGTTTAAAGAAATATATTGTGCCGTTTGATTTTACCTTTGTTTATTTATGCCTTTGTGAAGAAGAAACGGAAAAAGACAACACGGAATACGACTATAAAATCAGAACAGATTATGCGGAGCGGATGTATGTTCCCATTGCGTATGAGGAAGGGTGTTTCACGGAATACTCTTATTTTTCCAGTAAGGAAATTCTGCCGGAGATATGTAAAGAAAAGCTGAAGGGAAAGGCATGTATCGTTGCACCGGTTCATTTTAGAAGAAACTGTCTTGGGTATTGTGTTATGTGTGGCAGCGAACTTCCGTTTAATAGCGCACAGTTTCAGAATTGGATTATGAATATGTCAAATGCCCTTGAGAATATCCGTAAACAGGGCGAGTTGAAGAGACTTGTAAAGGTATTGAATCGTGTATGGATGCTGGATAACTTGACGCAGCTTTATAACAGGGCCGGCTTTTTTCATTATGCGGACAGGCTTCTTGAAGCATGCAGGAGTCATAACACGCCGATTGGCATACTGTTTGCAGACATCAACAAATTGAAGCAGGTAAATGACGGCTATGGACATGAGGAAGGGGATTTTTACATTAAGTCGGTTGCCGTACATCTGAAAAACCTGAAAAAGGAAGGACAGCTCATTATGCGGTATGGGGGAGATGAGTTTGTTGTTTTGGGAGAGCTTGTGAATGGGGATGAATTTGCTGATTATATAGATAAACTAAATTTGAATTTAAATGCGTACGCAAGACAGCATGAAAAACCATATGATATGAGTGTCAGCATTGGATTTCGGTCTGTCCTTATTACAAAAGAGTTTAAGCTTGACAGGCTGATGGAAGAGGCTGACAGAGAAATGTACAAGATGAAGAAAAAGAAGGGGCGGGCAGAAATATGAGAAGGAGTATGTCAAATCAGTTTAAAATTATGATAAGTATGTCCGTTATTTTGGGTGCAGTATTATTTAATACTATTTTTTCTAAGGTAAACTTAAACCGGATTGAAAGAACAGTTTCTAACATGAACGAGGTTTATGTAGAAATGCAGGCGTTATACGGAACTGTTGAAAAGAAGGTTGAAATGATACAAAAGTATGTCAATATTCTGGCGGGCAGCTCTGATGAGGACCTTGCAATTGCGGGTGATATTTATGGATCAATGGATTTGGAGATGGATGCGGTAACCGAACTGCTTGAGGAATTAAAGGAACATAGTCGGAAAACAGGGGATGAAGGTCTGATTGCATTGTATGATAATTACATAAGCGGCTGCAGGTCATTGCTTGCTCATATGAAGCACTGCAGCGACTTGAGGAAAGACCATGATTTTGCGGGAATCAAGCAATATTTAGGGACGGATGCGCTTGTTGCCATTTTGGGGCAGGAACAATTGTGTGCGGAATTGGAAGAAGCCTTTCATAGGAGTATGGAGGTGGCACAATCAAATTCTGAGAGCAGTATCCGGCTTGCCGGATTCAGCAATGGAATTGTGTCAGTTGTCTGCATAATGTGTGTTGTGAGTTCTATTTTTTTGATTCACAGAGAAGTATTAAAGCCAATAAAGCAGATGAGCAACAGGATGCAGCAGATTGCGCGGACAGTATCAGAAGGAAGGGGGGACCTGACAGAACGCTTTCCGGTTAAAAGGAAAGATGAAATCGGGTATCTGAAGGAGAGCGTAAACCAGCTTCTGGGCGCTTTCGGTAAAATAACTTCCAATATCCAGAAAAATACCGAGTATATGGGAAGCGCAGCCAGCCGGACGGAGGTATCACTGGCAGATGCAACTGGTAAAATCAGTGATTTATCTGCAGCCATGGAGGAGCTTTCAGCAGGCAGTGAAGAGGTTTCAGCACTGGTCAACCAAATGCAGGGCAAAATGCAGGCAGTTTCAAGTGAGACCGGCAGTATCAGCGACGAAATGAAGCAGGGGTCAGATTTTGCCAAGGAACTGAAGGAAAGAGCAGGATATATACGGACAAAAATAATGGAGAGCAGGAAGAGGGCAGACGACGTTGCAGGGACGATTAAGTCAACCATGACAGCGAGCATTGAGGGAAGTCGGAACATCAGTAAAGTAAATGAGTTTACAAAGGAAATTCTGGCGATTGCCTCAAAGACTAATCTGTTAGCGTTAAATGCCGCCATCGAGGCTGCAAGGGCGGGCGAAGCGGGAAAAGGCTTTGCCGTGGTTGCCGACGAAATACGTGTGCTGGCGGACAACAGTCGGCAGAATGCCAGTGCTATACAGAGTCTGAACAGCAGTGTTATTTCGGCGGTACAGTCTTTGTGCACATGCAGCGAGGAGATGGTTGCTTTTGTGGATACGGAGGTAACGGAAAACTATAAAAATTTTGAGATGATGTCGGTTCGTTATTCTGATGATGCAGATGTTGTGATGGAAATGATGGATACGGTGCAAAACAGTGTCAATCATATCAATCAGCAGATTGGCATGGTAGCGGAAAACATCGGAAGTATCGCGGTGTCAGCAGAAGAAAGCGCGACCGGAATCCAAAATGCTGCTGACAGTGTGGTGGTGATTTCCGGTGCCGTTGATAATATTTGCAATGAAAGCCGTAAAAACAAGCAGGCGGCAATAGAACTGAAAGAGGAAGCAGAAGGTTTTATTACCAATTCTGCAGAACAAGGATAAAGAAAATAATATTTCTGCCGATATAGTCTGTATACGGGAAATGGATTTCGCGGAACAAAGGTCAAGGAGGAAACTATATGGGAACAGTAGCGCAGATTGAAAACAACGTGCAGACAGGCGAAGTGTATCAGGCTTCCGGTGCACAGAAAAAGAACGCAAATTACGGCAAGACGATAGGAAAGCCGGAATTGAGTGAAAAGGGACAGAAGTACTACGAGGAGTTAAAGAAAAAATACTCCAATATGGATTTTGTGCTGGTTAGCAAGGATATGAAGGCAACGGCTAAGGCGCAGGCCGGCAGTTATGCCAACCCGCACAAAATGGTGGTTCTGATCGACGAGGAAAAAGTGGAAAGAATGGCGTCAGATGAGAACTTCCGCAAGCAGTACGAGGGCATTATCAGTAAAGCGGCAGTGAAGCTTCCGCAGCTTCAAAGTCAGCTTGCCAATAAGCGCGGCGTCAAGGCGTTTGGTATGCAGATTAACGACGGCGGCAACGCTTCATTCTTTGCGGTGGTTGACAAATCTCTTGCGGCACAGCGTGACAGGATAAAGCAGAACGGAGCAAAAAAGGCAGAGCAGAAGAAAGTAGACGCAAAGAAGAAAGAGAAAAAGGCAGCCGAAAAAAAACAGGCAGAAAAGCGTGCTGAGAAAGCTGAGTCTGAAAAGGATTCCGTTACAGTGTCGGCTTCCTCGATTGAGGAGTTGTTAAGAAAAGTTGACGATACTGTCTATGAGGCGATGAGCGACTCTGCACAGACGGATTCCGAGAGGCTGGTAGGACAGAATTTCAACTTCCGCTGTTAAAAAGAATAGGTGAAATTAAGAGACGGGCAAAGGATGGCGTGTTCACTGCCCGTCTTTTTATTACATTTTATCGCCTGCTCATTACATTTTTTTAACGTTTTCCTATTTTTGACCGATAATAAAATTATACTGACAGATGTTGAAAGGCAGGAGGGATTTTTATGAGAGTAACAACAAAGATGTTAAACGATTCGGCACAGAGGGCAGGGCTTCCGGTTAATGGAAATTCGCTTTTAAACTATGTAAACGGAAACAGTTCGGAAAAGAACCTGTTAAGTGCGTTAAATAAAAATAAGGGAAAGAGTGTTTCCACTGCACAGAAGAGCAGTTATCAGAAGGTGGAAAATGCGTCGGGCAGGCTTTCTAAGAGTGCGGCAGACCTTGTCTCAAATGAGAAAGATTCTGTATTTGCAAAGGCAGATACGGAAGAGGGAAAGGAAGCGCTTTATGACAAAATTGCAGATTTTCTGAGCGGCTATAATGACACGTTGAAGACTTTGCGTGCCGTTGCAGGAACGATGGAGAATTTCTACTGTAAGAGCCTGCAGGATGAGGCTGAGCAGAACAGTGAGGCGTTAAAGGCGATTGGTATCACGCTGTCAAAGGACGGCACGATGAGTCTCGATAAGAATAAACTGAAACAGGTGGACCCGGCAGAGATTGAAAAGGTACTTGGCAAATCGGGAAGCTTTGTATCCAGAGTTGCATTTCTATCGGGAAGAATTTCGGACAATGCAGAAGCCAATGTAAAGAGTGTTTCTAATCAGTACACCGCGGCAGGAAGTCTCAGCCAGACGGCGGCTACCGGCAAGTACAGTTTTTGGGGTTAGAGGATTGCGTATGAACATTTCAGGTTTAGGAAGAAGCGCAGGAGCGCCTGCAAACTATAAAATAAAGTCATTTTATGTGGGAAATCTCCCCATGCTGAGCGGGACCGGATTAAAGAGCGAACAGGAAAGGGCACAACGCAGGCAGAAAACCGACGCTGAAATCTCTTTTTGGGAGGGGCGGAAGGAAAGTCTGAAAAATATGAAATGCAACGGCATAGAGGACATTGCCAAGAAGCTGGATATGCTCCACACCTACGAAGATGAGATTGCCGCGGCCAAAGCATCATACAACAGGGAGCAGATGTTCCACGTCCTTGACGAAGCAGAAGAAATCGGAAAGAAGATTGCCGAAGGTCTGGAAAAAGCCGAGCCGAAGACACCGGAAGAAAGAAGAGAAGATATGGCGAAGGAAGCGCTGGGTATCGAAGGCGGCGAAGGTATGCTGGAAGAAATTCTGGACGAAGCCGCAGAAGCGATGGAAGAGCTGCAGGCTGCCATGCCGGAAACGGTGGACGAAGCGATTGCGGAAGAAGCAGAAAATATGGAGGCGCTCACCGAACTGCCTCCGGAGGAGCAGGCCTTGCAACATGGCGGCATAGACATGCAGAAGGAAGAAGAACTGAAGCAGTTGTACAGACCACTGGACATTCGGATTTAAGACAAAGAGGCGCCCGAGTTAAGGGGCGCTTTTTTGCGGTGGTTTGAGATGGGGTTTGCAGCGAGTGACGCCCGAACCGCAAGCAATTCCCAAGGAGCCGCGCTCTCGCTCAGCAAGAAACGTAGCAGTGCTAAGCTCGAAAAAACCTCGCTAAGCACTGACGTTTCTTAATGGGCTCCTTCGGGAATCGCTTGCGGTTCGGGCTGTTGCCACGCTGTAAGCCGCGGTGTAAACTCGCCGCGAAGTGGGTGGAGAGCTAACGTCCCCATCTGCCGCAGACCTGCCGCGCCGCCCCTTTAGCGAGAGTTTTATCGGGCGCAGAATGTCACTTGACGGCGGCCAGCCGGAAACGGAGCCATATGTCTGTGCAGACCGTATAAAAACACCGGCACTTGGCGAGGTTCTTTCGAGCCTAGTACCGCTGCGTTTTTATCCGAGCG
>CAMWLB010000109.1 GCA_947174985.1 uncultured Lachnospiraceae bacterium
CCTCTTCGTCGGCAGCGTCAGATGGGTATAATACACAGACTTATGCTGTAAGTGTACGATAACGTACACAAGACTTGACTTATATTTTTGGAGGTAGCACAATGAACAAAGGTACAGTAAAGTGGTTCAACAACCAAAAGGGCTATGGTTTCATCTCTGATGAAGCTGGCAATGATGTATTCGTACATTATTCAGGGCTGAACATGGAAGGCTTCAAGTCTCTTGAAGAAGGCCAGGCAGTTGAGTACGAAGTAATCAATGGCGAAAAAGGACCTCAGGCTGTAAACGTAACTAAGTTATAATGTTTCATTATAACAACCCATAATCAATATCACGATGTACCATTCTTACATGTAAAAATTTTACTTTGTATTTTTGTTTACAATATCGTCTTATCGGGTTAGAAAAAGAACCAATCAATGATTGGTCCTTTTTTTATTCTTTCTTTTAATCAGCCGGATACTCCCTGCATTTTTTCACTACCTCATCCAAGTCCATGCTTCCGCCAAAAATATTAAGTGCACTTCCGACTGTTGCATGTACCCTGCCTTGCCCCACATCTCCAAGCAAATCCAAATCGTCAAGACTGTGGATGCCGCCCGCATAAGTAATGGGTTTTTGACCCCATCTTCCGAGAAACGCCACCAGCTCGCCCTCTATCCCCTGTGACTTTCCTTCCACATCCACTGCGTGAATCAGAAATTCATCACAGTAATTCGAAAGTTCATCCAGCAAATCCCCGTTTACGATTTCCTTTGTTTCATGCTGCCATCTGTCCGTAACCACCTTGTAGTGTCCGTCCCGCTTTCTGCAGCTCAAATCCAGAACAAGATGTTCCCGTCCCACGCATTGCTCCATAAGCTTCAACCGTTCAAAATCTATCCTGCCCTCCCTGAAAACATAGGAAGTTACAATCACATGGCTTGCGCCAGACCGCAGAAACTGACATGCATTGGCAGGCGTTATGCCGCCTCCCACCTGCAGTCCGCCCGGATAAGCGGCAATCGCTTTTAACGCCTGCTCCTTTGTCTTCTCATACAACGGACTGTCCACCGGATTCAGCAGAATAACATGCCCGCCCTTAAGCTTCTTTTTCTTATACAGCTTCGCATAATAGTCCGCTTCCTGTTCAGATACAAAATTGACCTCCATCCGGATCCTCTTTTCCCCATTTTCATCATCGCACAGCGTGCCTCCCACAATCTGCTTCACCTTTCCGTTGTGAATGTCAATGCATGGCCTGAATTCCATATTTTCCTCCGTTTCCGCCGCGCAATGCGGCATTTTTCTCATTGTACTGTCCCTTGCCGTTTTCTGTTTTCATTTCTGCAATGACGCATGATACAGGCATGGCGGATTCTTTTGATTAATATCTGCCGCAAGCATTTTGGCATGACTGTAATAATAATCAAAAACTTTATCCCGCTCCTCCTCGGGATGGTTTAACGCATACTCAATAAACTCGATATATTCATTTAGAAGCGCCAGCCGGATATCACTCAGATACTGCTCCCAGTCCGGTTTTTCCTCCAACTTTTTATATACCTCTTCAATGTATATTTTGCGATGGGCATCCGTCATATAGAAGGGGAATGTGGCGCGTTCTTCCGTTCCATGCGCAATCAGCCTTGCGACATCCAGAGAATACGGCATAATTCCGGCAAACGCCCAGTCTATGACATATACGCTTCCCGCGTGGAAAATCGCATTGAACTGCAGAAAATCACCGTTACACAACGTTCTCGGACAGGTCTTCTGCCTTTCCAGAAACACGTTATATGCCTGCCGAAGTTCCGGCTCTTTTGCAAGGCATTCCGACCGTTTTCCAATACGCGCCCAATATTTTTCAAAACGGTCATCCATCTTCTTTTCCTGAAATTCATGCTCATCCTTCTGCCAGTAAGCATTCATAATGGCCGCAATGCTGTCCGCACACGCGTATGCTTCTTCTTCCGTAAAATCCCGCAAATCAGCGCCCTCTATGTACTCTATCAAAATCCAAAGAATTCCTTCGACTTCTATACTACCATAAAAGCAAGGGACTTTAAAAGAACCCCCTGTCAAAAAGTTCTGATAAACATTTTTTTCCCGCTCATCAGATTTTTTTAACACATAGCGCTTTTTGTCAGACGTAATTTTATATACATTATACCTGTTCAGTTCTCCCTCGCCATCGTCACAAAACTGCTCTACTTCAAATTCATTGACTGAATCCGTACCAAGCAGCCCGCAGAATATATCAAAAAACGGAAACTCCTTCTGCGGTTTATCCGTAAATAATCCCATCTCTCTTCTCCCTTGACCATTTTTTAAAACCTTGCAATCTACTCAAACTGCTCCAGCAGCTCGTACACCCTCTCCTTTGTCAGTTCTGCCGTCTTCAGGTTCATTGCCATGGACTGCTGCGTTTCATCCTCGTACGCAGTACCGGCCTCCGCAGCCAACTGCTCTCTTATTATCATCCATTCCTTCTCTTTTTCGGCAAGTGTACGCAGCGTCTCTGCATCCTGCGTTTTCTGAAGTGCCTCCCATACGTAGTTTGATGCAGTATCCCACCACCAACACAGCGTATCCGCTTTTTCGCAGCGCTCCTCCTGCGTCAGGGAACTGTCTGCAAGCGCTTCCTCAATAGGCGCTGCACATTCCTCAACAGACGCAATCATGTCTCTTAGATTGTCTGCAATGCGATAGCTTGAAAAACCATACCGGCACTCCTGATTGTACAGCCCATAACAAGGAAGAACCTCATCCGCTGCACTGCCAAAATAACCTGTCCAGCTTCTGTACTCCTCAGGCAGTTCTTCCAACGGCGCACCGGACAGATAAATCAGGATATTCTCCGTATCTGCCAAACCATAGGCATCACTGTAAATATATCTTACACCCTCCTTGATTTCTTCCTTGCCCTCTTCCTTTTTATAGTTCATTTCTTCTATCTGCACGGAATAGGTATAATCATTCACCCTGACAGGCTGTGCAAACTGCCCGCTGAAATCGCAGCGGTATTCCGTTTCATAAAAATTCTCTCCCGCACCTTCGATATCCACATCGAAATATTCTCCCTGAAAACTTCCGTCAGCATGAATCATCACCATCGTGCGCCCATTGCTGTCAAAATGAAACTCAATCCCTGCAAGGTCTTCAAAAGAAAACGTACTTTCCTCCGGCACATCCGCCCCTTTGCCTTTCCTCCCACACCCACACGCAAGAATCATCATTCCTACGACTAATATAAACGCTATCACACTCCTCTTCATACCCGTCTCCTAATTATCTCCAGTTGGTTATTGCAAACCTTCTTTCCGTACACAGGGAATTGATAAGATAGACAAAATAAGAGCGACTTGCCACTGCTTCGGAGCTCGTTTTTGTCCATCTTATCAATTCCCGTCACTCGACACAAAGCATTTTGCAATTACCCCTCAAGCCTTTTCATCATCCAATGCATATCCGCATAAGTCCCGTCTTTATACTTCATATTATGGGGAAAAGTGCCAAAAATTTCAAAGCCCATTTTTTTATACAAAGATAGCGCCCTTTGATTGTCCGCAACCACCTCAAGCTCAAGCTGTTCCAGACCGATATCTGTGGCAATCTGAATCATTTTCCCAAGCATGGCGGTTCCGATTCCCATACTGGTATACTTCTGGTACAACGCAATGCATACGTTGGCGCGATGCTTAAACCTGCTCCGGTTATTCCTCATCAACGCACAGTTTCCTGCATATTCTCCATCCCAAAAGCCCAACAGCATCAGACTGTCTTCCGATTCATTCTGGTTGTCGATAAAGCTGCATTCTTCCTCCAGTGTCATGGTAATTTCCTCCGGCTCCCTCACCAGAAAGCGGGTTTCTTCACTCGTCGCTTTCAGATAATCTAACATCATCCGGGCATCGCCTTTTTCCGGATTCCGAATCAGCAGCGTGTGCCCATTCAAACATATGGTTTCTTCTTGTATTCTCATAATTCTCTCTCCTCTCTCCTTGAAACCTGCATGTTCCTGTACAAACTCTTTATAAAACCATAAGCAGCGTCCCGATGCCGATAAAAATACATCCCACAATGGATTTTGCCGTAAATTCTTCATGCAGAAACAGAAACGCCAGAATCAGCGTAATGACCACGCTCAGCTTGTCTATAGGAACCACCTTCGATGCTTCTCCCATCTGCAGCGCTTTATAGTAACAGAGCCACGACGCCCCGGTCGCCAGCCCCGACAAAATCAAAAATATCCAGCTTTTCCTGCTGATAGCCTGAAGCCCCGTCTGCGCATGGGTTAAAAACACCATCCCCCATGCCATCAAAAGCACCACTACCGTCCTGATTGCCGTGGCCAGATTGGAGTTGACGCCGTCAATTCCCACTTTTGCCAAAATGGAGGTCAGCGCCGCAAATACGGATGATAAAATTGCAAATAACAGCCACATACAGACTCCCCCTGCCTCAAATATAAACTACAGTTTATTTATTATAATAATCAACATGCTTTCCCTGTGCAAGCTATTTTTTCTCATTCTGTAATGTACTATTCTCTTAATATAACTGCCCGACGCAAAAAGACAGGCGGCACAACCGTCTGTCTCTTTACCAAATGTCTGATTATATCATTTTATTTTCCGGCTTCTGTAAATCACTTCTAAATATCCAGTTCCGGCGGCACGTCAATTTCATCCGACACATATTTTCCGTTTTTCTTCCGCTGCCGTACACATTCCGACAAAAGATATTCTATCTGTCCGTTGACGGAGCGGAAATCGTCCTCTGCCCAGGCTGCAATGGCGTCGTAGAGCTTGGAAGAGAGCCTGAGCGGAATCTGCTTTTTCGTATTATCTGCCATAGCTTAGTACAGGCTGCCCGAGTTGACTACAGGCTGTGCGTCGTGATTGCCGCAGAGGACTACCAGCAGATTGGACACCATCGCCGCCTTGCGCTCCTCATCCAACACCACGATGTCCTTCTCGTTTAATCGTTCCAGCGCCATCTCCACCATGCCAACGGCGCCGTCCACTATCATCTTTCTTGCATCGATAATTGCGGATGCCTGCTGCCTCTGCAGCATAACGGCTGCAATTTCCGGTGCATAGGCAAGGTACGTAATCCGTGCCTCCACAATTTCAATCCCCGCCTCGTCAACACGCTTCTGAATCTCTTCTTTAATTCTTTTTGCCACCGTCTCACTGGAGCCGCGCAGGCTTCCCTCGTCGGCAACGCCATCGCCCGTGGTATCCACATTCGGCGCCACGTCATAAGGGTAAATACGCACTACATTTCTCAGGGCGCTGTCACACTGCAGGGAAAGAAATTCCTTATAATTGTCTACGTTAAATACCGCTTTCGCCGTATCGATAATGCGCCACGTCACCGCAATACCGATTTCTACCGGATTTCCCAGGCAGTCGTTTATCTTCTGGCGATTATTATTTAAAGTCATAATCTTCATGGAAATTTTCATGGTTGCAGGTGCTCCAACTGTGACACCTGCCGCCACGGCAGCCGCTGTCGCGTCGCTTCTATCCCGTACGTCCCCGCTCTGATTCAGGCGGGTTCTCGCCGCCGGATTGACAGAACTACAGAACGGATTCACAAAATAAAATCCCGGCTCCTTTAAGGTTCCGATATATTTCCCGAACAGGGTAAGCACCAGTGCCTCCTGCGGCTTGATAACCTTAAGCCCCGGCCAGAGTATCCATGTAACACATAAAAAGATAATTGAGATTATCAGCAGCGCCGGATTTTTGCCTGACTCCACCATAATACCACCAATTACAGTACCTGCAATGGCAAGCCCGTAAATGACAATCGAAAGCAGTAAAACCAGCATGCCCGTCTTTTTTCCTCTTATCACTTTTTCTTCCATTCTGTTGTTCCTCCTTTGTTTGATATCAACATGATATCATTATAATATATTTTTGTCAACATGAAAGTGAAGCAATCTTTTGTTTACCATGTCTCTTATCTCCCATCTGTTATTTTAATTTTAAAATTGGATTTTTTTTCATTTTCATATTTACATATTTTCATCCATACTGCAAACAATACTATTGTCATAATCATGACTTGTGACTTGCCGCTTTTGCGGCGGAATGGAGGGAAATTATGAAAAATATGAAAAAAACTTTTGCAATTTGTCTTCTGCTTCTCTATGTCGGCATGTTATCAGCATGTGGCAGTGGCTCCAAGAAGAACAACGGCGATATGGCTGGCGGCTCTCAGAACGGCACTACCACTGAGAGTACCACCGGCAATACCGGCACCAACAACAATAATGGTACAACAGGCACCAATGGCAGTATCAACAATAACAATGGTACAACGGGCACCAACAGCAACACAAACAATAACAATGGTACGACAGGTACAAACGGCAACACAAACAATAACAATGGTACGACAGGTACAAACGGCACAACGGGTACAAACAACACGACCGGAAACGGCACTGGCAGTAATGGTGTAAATAATAATGGAACAAATGGTACAAACGGCCGCAGCAGCGTGAATGGCGGAAACACCACGAACGGCTCTACAAATGGAAGTACAACAAACGGTACTACAAATAGCACCGGCAACAGAAGTAATGGTACAAACAATGCAATCGATGACGCAGGCAATGCAATCGGCGATGCCATTGACGACGCAGGAAACACTGCCGGAGATGTTATCAATGATATCGGGGACGGTATCAAGGATATCACCGACGACATGACCGGAAATGGTTCCGGCAATAACAACACTACCAACGGCAGCTCCACAAGAGGCGCTTCGGGAAGACGGTAACTTTTTCCAAAAAGAGGGCATTTCGCGGTCAGACTGCGAATACCCTCTTTTTTTATATTCCTCTCTCTACAATGCTGCCCTCTCTATACGCTTTTAACAGTTTTTCCAAATCGGCAATCGTTTCCTTGATATCCAGACCGATATCTGTATCCGCCACGCGCTTCCGCACCGGAAATATTTCCACATCAAGTGTATCCGAAAAAATATCGGATTCCTTGCGGATTGCTGCTTCCGACGATTCAAAATATTCGTGTGATACCAGCCTCATGCCTCTGGAATTGCATACCAGCGTGTAACCGGCAATGCCTGTTTTCTGGTGGAATGCCTTGGAAAAGCCGCCGTCTATGATAAGCAGTTTTCCGCCGCATTTTATGGGCGATTCCCCATTTTTTTGTTCCACCGGCACATGCCCGTTCACGATGTGGGAGCTTTCTGCGGGAAGTCCAAACTCTTCCAATATTCTCGCGATGATATCTTCCCTGTCAAGCAGTGCATAATAACTGTTTTTCTTTTCTTCATGGCTGCGGCTGTCATCAATAAAATAACGCTCAAAAGTCGCCATTTTATCCCTTCCGTAGACGGGAGAGCCGGGACCTGCCCAGATATACCAAATCATATCCTGCCCGTTTCTCTTTTCCTCGCCCTCCGTCCCGTAATAGCCAATACGGGCGCAATTTTCCAGAATGTCATAAAGCGCCTTGCCACTGTAAAGCCTGCCCCCGATACAGATACCGGCAAAGCTTCCGTCTTCTGTCAGAGGAACGCATCCATGGTAGAGTAGGTTAGAATTGTATACCTTATACAGTCCTCCATTGGAAAAAAGGAAACGCACATGACGCTGCAGCTTTTCACTGTGCAGAAACGCCTGCCGCAGCCGCTCCATCACCTTAAGCTCCTCCGCGGTAAGCCTGTATGGGTCTTCCCTGTCCACCGTAGGGAAATCCACGTCCTTTAAGGAATAGGATGTGCCGTCTATCTCCACGGTTTTATTTTCATAATCAATTTTATCTAAAAGCAGCCTGTTTTCCATGCCAAATTCCGGATGACGCAAAATAAGCTGTCCCTCCAGTTTAAACTGCAGAATAGTTATCGCCTTATGCATCTTCATGTCAAGGCTCAAATCCTTGGTATTGTAGTCAGTATTATATTTGATGGCAAAGGCGCTGCAGTCCGTGTCCTGATAAGTTTCCATCGCAAAAGTGGCAAGCGGAATCAGATTGATGCCGTAGCCGTCCTCCAACGTATCCAAATTGCCATAGCGCGCCGCAATCCGGATAACTGTCGCAATACATGCCAGATGTCCGCTCGCTGCGCCCATCCACACCACATCATGGTTGCCCCACTGCACATCCACCGAGTGATACGTGCTCAGAGTATCCATAATGATATGCGGTCCCGGTCCCCTGTCATAAATATCGCCCAGAATATGCAGGTGGTCAATGACAAGCCGCTGAATTAGATGGCTCAGTGCAGCGATAAACTGCGGCGCCCTTCCGATTCGTATAATGGTATGTATGATTTCATTGTAGTAGGCTTCCTTGTCCTGCACCTCTTCCTTTTCCGTAATCAATTCTTCGATGACGTAGGCAAAATCCTTCGGCAGCGCCTTCCGTACCTTAGAACGCGTGTATTTGGACGCCACACGCTTGGTAATCTGCACCAGCCTGTGGAGGGTTATCTTATACCAGTCCTCGATATTCTCCTCTTCCTCCATCATGATATCCAGCTTTTCCTCCGGATAATAAATCAAGGTCGCCAGCGATTTCTTGTCGCGGCTGCTCAAGGTATTGCCAAATTCCTCGTCAATTTTTCTCCGCACGGAACCGGAACCGTTCTTCAGCACATGATTAAACTGCTCATACTCTCCATGTATGTCCGTCAGGAAATGCTCCGTCCCCTTCGGCAGATTCAGGATTGCCTGCAGATTGATGATTTCTGTCGCCGCAGACGCAATGGTTGGATACCGGTCTGCCAGACTCTTTAAATACTTTCTTTCCAGTTCAGTCATTCTTACCTCCCACCACAGAACTTCTTCTCATACTTAACAACCCCCGTTTCCTTCCAGAAACAGGGGTTGACTTTTTTTTAACAATTATTTGCGGATTCAATCACGTCGCTCATATCATACATGCCCGCAGGCTTTCCGGCGAGGAATTTCGCCGCCTGTATGGCGCCCTTGGCAAACACTGCTTTGGAATAGGCAGTATGGGAAAAGGTAATCACCTCGTCTGCTCCCGCAAAGATAACGTCATGGTCGCCCACAATCGTACCGCCGCGGACTGCGGATATACCGATTTCTTTTTTACTGCGCTTCTGCCGTACCCCGCTTCTGTCATACAC
>CAMWLB010000110.1 GCA_947174985.1 uncultured Lachnospiraceae bacterium
AGAGAAGCAAGTATGAGCATTATCTGGAAAAAATATCAAGTGTTTTCCAAGGCTTCTGAAAAGTTTTTGCAGAAAATGAAAGAGTTGACAAAAATGACCTAATGAAAGAGGAGGGCGCAGCCAAAAGCTGCAGACCCTCCTTTTACACATCAAAGCTGATACCACACAACGGTCAGCACAATGCTGGCCGCAAGCATCACCAACCCGATAATCAGGGTGGAACGCTCCGAAAAAGGCTTCCGCTCAGCCGCCTTTTTCATTTTATAATCATAATAACTGCCTGTTTTATCGCGAATCTGCCCGGGGATAAAGACATGAACGGCTCTTTGGAAAGCAAAACCGAATATGTCAAACCAGCCGGTTGTCGATACCCATATCAGCGCGCCAATTCCCAAAAAGGCAAATGACGTTATGGTAAAACCGTCGCAGATAATCAGTACCTTGTCCGCCAGCTTCTCTGCCTCGAAAAGTCCCCGCATCAGCATAATCATAAAAGATATCAGAAGCGCTGTCAAAAGCTGTATCACATACTTCTTATGCTTCATGACTCTTCCTGTACCTCTTTACGGTATTTTTCAAACTCTGCCTGATTACAGTGTACAAAATGTCCAGGCAAAACTTCCTGCAGGGAAGGCAGATCCGTGCTGTAGTCATGCTCTTTTAACGGCACATAGGTAATTCTCTTTCTCTGCTTTTCATAGTTCGGGTCCGGCAGCGGAATGGCGGAAAGCAGGGAACGGGTATAAGGGTGCAGCGGATGCTTAAACAACTCGTCCGATGTCGCCAGCTCTACCAGCTTGCCGTAATACATAACACCAATCCTGTCAGAAAAGTATTTGACAACCGAAAGGTCATGCGCAACAAACATAACCGTCAGCCCCATCTTATGGCGCAAATCGTCCAAAAGATTGATAACCTGCGCCTGAATGGAAACGTCAAGTGCACTTACCGGCTCATCGGCAATAATCAGTTCCGGATGCATGATAACCGCACGTGCCACACCGATACGCTGCCGCTGTCCTCCTGAAAACTCGTGAGGATAACGACCTGCGTGCTCGCGCACCAGTCCCACCATCTCCAAAACCTCATAAACCTTCTGGTTAATCTTTTCTTTGTCCTTCTCCCCCTGAATAACCAGTCCCTCTGCAATAATCTGCCCTACTGTCATTCTGGGGTCCAAAGATGCAATCGGGTCCTGAAAAATCATCTGAATCTCCGTGACCGTCTTGTGCTTCTTATGGTCACGACGCGCTTCCTTCATCTGCTTCTGCTGCTCAGCCACGTAAGCATCAAGCTCCGCTTTTTTTGCTTTCAGCGCCTCCGCGTTTCCTGATTTTTTCAGCTCTTCCGCTTCTTCTTTATATTTCTGCTTTGCTTCTTTGATATTGTTTTTGTAGGAAAGGGTTCCTGCCGCAATCCTCTCGCCTTTAAAATAAATATCGCCTGAAGTGATATCGTACAGCTTAATGATGGAACGTCCGGTTGTGGTCTTGCCGCAGCCCGACTCTCCTACCAGCCCGAACACCTCGCCACGCTTGATTTCAAAGCTGACGTCGTCCACTGCCTTATTCGCTTTAAAATACTGGCAGAGATGTTCTACACGCAGTAAAGTTTCTCCCTTATTCGGCATTGGACGCACCTCCCTTCGCTTTCATTCTGGCAATACGCTCGGTAATAATCCTCGGAGGCTCTACCTTCGGCGCATCGGGATGTAAAAGCCATGTGGCTGCCGCATGTGTCTCACTTATCTTAAACATAGGCGGCTGCGCCTCAAAGTCAATCTTAAGCGCATATTTATTACGATCCGCAAAAGCATCACCCACCGGCGGATAAATCATATTCGGCGGCGTGCCCGGGATTGCCTCCAGTCTTTCATTTGTCTCCAAATCCGGCATTGCAGACAGAAGCGCCCATGTATAGGGATGTGCCGGTGAATAGAATACATCCTCGCTGGTACCCGTCTCTACAATCTTGCCGGCATACATAACCGCAATGCGGTCCGCCATATTTGCCACAACGCCAAGGTCGTGTGTAATAAAGATAATGGACAGGTTTCTGTCTGCTTTCAGTTTGTTAATCAGCTCCAGAATCTGTGCCTGAATCGTCACATCAAGCGCCGTCGTCGGCTCGTCGCAAATCAAAATATCCGGATTTGCCGCCAATGCGATGGCAATTACGATACGCTGGCGCATACCGCCGGAAAACTCAAAGGGATACTGACGGTATCTCTTTCTGGTATCGGATATGCCCACTTCCTCCATCAGCTTAAGCGCCTTATACTTTGCCATGGACTTCGATACCTTCATGACAACGCCGGATGCATTTTCCCTGAAAAATGCCACCAACGCTTCCGTCTCCTCATCAAAATCTCTGACAGAACCTTTCTCCAGAAGCGTCCTATAGTGATCCTCCATACGCTTTATCACAGCGTCAATATTGTCTTTTGCAAGCTCCAAATCCACTGCTGTGGAGGGTGCCACCTTCCACGTAGGCTGCTTTCCGCGGGCTGTCAGTTTATCATATTTTGCCTGCTGCTTTGCATGCACCTTCGCCGCTTTTTTATTTTTCGGGATGCCTTCAAAATAAGTATGAAGCGCTGCCTTTATGCTGCTCTTAAACGTATAAGCCACACTGTCCTTGCGGATTTCCAGACGGTCGATGGAGGCTTCAACTGCCCGAATCATGGCATCTGCCGCTTCGCTGCACTCCTTTTTGTCGAGCGATTCCTTCGTGAATACACCGTGCTTTTCCTCCAATACCTTAAGCGCATCCGCCTTCAGAGACTCATACTGCTTCGCACTGTAGGATAACGCTTCTCTTGCACACTGACGGAAACGGTTCATAAAGTTGTCGTCCGTATACTTCTTCAGGAATACATTCAACTCCGCCACGGGCTTATCCGGAAGGGGTTGACCGGAAAAGGTCACATAGTAACCCATGTTAAAGAAATCCGGCTCCTCTGTCTCAAGCGCCTTCTCTAAAATAACCTGAAGCTCTTTTAAAATACGGGTGGTCTCCGTGTACTCACCGCTGCGAATCTCCCCGCCCGATACCTTTTTCAGGTCACTTAAAAGCTGCTTTAATGATTCCAGGTCGTTGCCGCACACCACATAGTCGTTGCCAGTCTGCCCCACAAGGCGGATAATCTCCTTGATGGTGTACTTTTGATCTTCAAATGCATTTTTCTCTATATAAAATAAAACATCTTTGATTTCATCGACTGCTTCTACGGCTGCCTCATGCGCCACATTGTACGCCTGCTCCAGTTCAATGTGCTTAAACTCGAATTTATCAAAATTCTTACACAGGCTCTTTAACTCCTCCGCCTTTGCAGCGTCGCCCCCTGCCTGGGAATCGACCATTGCCTGCGACAAAAGCGCCAGTGTGCCGTTGAAGGCAGTACGGCTTGCTTTCTGGCGTGCCTTTCCCTTTAAAAGCATCGCCTCCGTAAGCTGCTTTCCGATACGCATAATCGGATTTAAGCTGGAAAGCGGATCCTGGAAAATCATGGCAATTTTATCGCCTCTGATGCGGTAGAAATCTTCCTCCGACACCTTTAACAGATCCATACCGTCGTATATGATGGAGCCGCCCTCTATAATAGAGTTGCCCGCCAGAATACCAAGAATCGCCTTGCTTGTCACGGACTTACCGGAACCGGACTCTCCCACGACCGCAAGGGTCTCTCCCTCTTTTAAATCAAAGCTGATATTCCGAACCGCCTGCACCTTTCCGCCGGGCGTCCGAAAGGAAATGACAAGGTTGTTAACCGATAATTTATTTTCCATTTGTTAGTCCTCCGTGCCTCTTAAGGATGGGTTGAAAGCGTCGCGAAGACCGTTTCCGAACAGGTTGAAGGAAATCTCCAACAGGGATATATAAATCGCCGGAAACAGTATAATATGCGGATACGTCGTAAGCGCAGACTGTCCCGAGGACAACATACTGCCTATGGACGACATCGTGGAGGAATCCAAATTCACAATTCCTAAATATGTCAGGGTTGACTCGGAAAAAATAACCCCTGGAATCACCAGCACGGCACTGGTAATCAGCGTACCCAGCGCATTGGGGAATATATGCTTAAACATCAGTCTGGCATCGCTTGCGCCAAGTGTCCTCGCCGACAAAATATACTCCTGATTCTTGTAACGGTAGAACTGCATACGGGTGGAGCTCGCCATGCCAATCCAGCCCGTGGTGACATATGCAAACAAAAGCGCAACAACCACGCCCACCTTCTGCGCCAAATGTAACTGGAACAGAGTGGTTACTACCATAAAAGGAACGCCGCTCAAAATATCAGAAATACGCTCCATCACAATATCAATCGCACCGCCGTAATAGCCTTCTATCGCACCATAAATGGCACCGATAACCAAGTTGATAACCGATACGCACAGTGCAAGCAGGAGACTAAAACGCGCCGCTCCCGCCAGTCTTGTGATAATATCCTGCCCAAAGGCATTGGTTCCGAATATAAAGGAAGGCTCAAAGCCGTAACGGTACTGGAAATAAGTATAGGTGAACACACGCACCTTATAGGACATGGCGCTGGAACTGCCCGTCACCTGCGCATAACGGTAGGAGCCGTCGTCTCCCTCGATACGCAGACTGTTATAATCGCCGTCGTTGCCGCTGGTTTTGTACAGAGGTACAAAATTTCCTTCCTTGTCCAGCTTTGCAGCTCCCTTCGGCGTACACTCATACCAGATATTGGCATTATTTTTCATGGATTCGATTTTGAAACTGGAGGTATTGACTGCAGGATAGATTACCTGAATCCCCGTCTCATTCTGCCAGTCCTGTATCGCCTGATATTCCGAAGGTGTGAGCGTCAAATAAACCATACCGTTTTTGATGTAAGAATCCGTCCGCACATCATAATAGGTCGTATTCGTAGTGCTGGTGGGATCGTCATAATCCGCCCTGAACACCTCCACCGTCGGATTCATGCCCGTCTCCTCGGCAAGCGCCCTGCGGGCATTGTAGTCCGTCGCATTCAGCGTCTCATTGGAGCAGCCGTCCCAGCCCGCCCACGCAAAAAGACTCCACTTGGGAAGCAGCTTGCCATACTGCAGATAGGTCGTGTCCGTCGGATTCTTGGTGTAATTGTTGCTGCAGAAAACCGGTACAAAGATGGCAAACAACACCAGACACAGAAGCACAATTGCCGCAATCACCGAGCTTTTATTCTTGCAGAACCGCATCATGGCATCCTTAAAATAGCCGACCGGTTTGGTGTCCAGCTTTTTGTCATGGATTACCTCGTCGCGGTTGTAAAATTCAAACTTCTCTTTGGGTATATTTTCTAAATCAATGTTATTCTTTACCATACTAGCGCTCCCCCATTCTGATTCTGGGATCTATGAACCCGTAGCTGATATCCACTACAATGCCTGCCGCCAGACCAATCAAGGTGTAGAAGGCGGACAACAGCATAAAGAAATTGTAGTCAAGCGCCGTAATGGAGTTGACATAGAGCTGCCCCACGCCCGGGATACCAAATATCTTTTCGATAATCAGGGAACCTGACAGGATGCCGACAAATTCACCCAGAATAATGGGGAATACCGGCACCATGGAGTTACGCAGCGCATGACGCACCGTCGCCTGCGCCCTCGTAAGCCCTTTCGTGCGGGCAAGCAGCATAAAGTCGCTGGTCAAAACCTCGGAAAGCTCCGCTCTGGTGTATCTCGCCAGACTGGAGATACTGCCAAAGCCTAACGCCAATACCGCCGGCACCACCGAGAGGAACATGGACAGGGAAAGCCAGTCCGTACCACTGTTCATCTGCAATGGGAAAAGTTTTAATTTAAAGCACAGAAGGTACTGTACCAAAAGCGCATACACATAACCTGGAACAGAAATAAACACCATAATGGCTGTTGAAATCACATAATCCTGCCACTTGTTCTTTTTCAGCGCCGCATAGATACCCAGAAGCAGTCCCAAAGGAACGCTGAAAATCGTGGAATAGATATTCACCAGCAGGGTTGCTGGAATCTTGGATACGAATACCGTCCACACATCCTGTCCGCGGTAGAGTGCTTCGCTGATTCCCCAGTCACCGCCCAATACGCTTCTCTTTAAAAAGATGGCATACTGTACCAAGATGGGCTTATTGTAGCCTAACGCTTCTCTTCTCTGCCGGATTAGATTCATATCCTTTCCGAACTGCGCCGCATCAATCACGGGCAGAAGCTTTACTAAAATAAAGCACATGGTCAGTATGACGAAGAGTACAAAAAACATAAGGGCAATACGCTTCAGTACATATTTGAACATAAAAAACCTCCTCCGTTTTGTATTTATACAGCCTCTTCAGAAAACTGCAAAGGCTGTATAAACACAAAACCAAAACCCAGAGGGCGGTCTCCCGCCCCGGGTTTGGTCTCATAACATATCCGGCATGACACCGAATATCACTATATTAGTTGTAATTTAAAGTGCCGCCCTGAGAAGCAACATACTCTTCCCACTCTGCGTCGGTGTAGTTGTAGGTCAGGTACTGTACGCCCTGATTTCCGTTACGTCCTACGCCGAAGATATACTCCTCTGAGTAGTACTGAATCTGCATACCCTTTAAGCCTGCGGTAGACTCATCTACCAGCGGAATCATATCATAGGTAGCAAGTACTGCGCCTTCCAGCGCTACCAGAACTTCAAATCTCTCCTGCTCATTGCCGTCGCTGCTGCCTGCGGAGAAGGTGCTTGCATTGCCGTCTGTATCGGTTATAGTGATAACTTCACCGCTCAGGCTGTGCGTCCAATCCAGTACGGAAGCGGTATAATCCGTGCCGTTCAGGTTGATAGTAAGCATGTCAGCAGCGGTATCCCATGAAGGGTCATACTGATAATTGTAGGTTGTGTATGCCTCCATCAGGTTGTAAGGATCCAGTGCGGAACCGGTCCAGCCTACGAAGAACAGCATATCTACCTGATTTGCTCTCAAAGCATCTGCAAAGCCGTTGCCCAGTGTATCGTCCTTGGAGAAGGTCAGCTTACCTTCTAAAGCGGTACCAACCACTGCATCGGTATAGCAGTTTACAAGGAACTCATAGCCCTTTGCATAGGTCTGTGAAGTATTGTTCGGCAGACCAATCTTGATTTCGATGATATCGTCCTCATCCATCAGTCCGTCTGCAATGGCAATGTCATATGCCTCGTTGAAGAGCTGCTTTGCCATCTCCAGATTGTATCCAGTGATGCTTTCAATTGCCTCGTCAACATCTGCATACATCTTGCCGTCGCCGATATCGTCGCTTACACCCCAGAACTCTGCGAGTACCCATTTTGCCTCATCATTGGAACGGTAGGTAACACCATTCTCCGGATCAGAGATAATCATATTGGAGTATACGCCGAAAGCTGCATTACAGGTAGGCAGGGTTGCCAGTGCGAATGCGGAACGGTCAAGGGCAAAGGACAGAGCCTGACGGAATTCCTTTACAGTCAGGATGGTCTTGTTATAGTTTGCGCCAAGAGCCTGCTGTGCTGCGGTAAGAGCATTAAGGTCAGGATTCAGCGCTACAAAGTAGGTGGAATCACCTGTTGTATAATAAGTATAGTCGCTGGACTGATAGCTTTCCATATCTTCTGCGGTCAGTGCATAGCTGTCAAGTTGTCCGCTTAAGAACATTTCCAGTCTGGTGGATGCCTCTCCCACACAGTCATACTGAATCTTTGTGGTCTGATACTGGCCGTCCACAATACCATGGAAAAGGTCGTTTCTCTCTAACACATACTGCTTATCAGCCTGGAAGGAAACCAGCTTGTAAGGACCATAGGAAATGGTCGTCTCAGCAGAGGTTCCGTAGCTGTTCTGATATACGCCGTTTACAACACTCTCGCACTGCTTGTAAAGTTCCTCATTTACCAGCCAGTTGCTCGTCAGTGCATAGCGCAGGTTAAAGCCCTCTAACGGCTTTTCCAGTACAATGACAAACTCCGTATCGGAAACTGCAAAAATACCAACCTCGTCAAAGCTCATCTCCGGATAGGTCTGTCCATAGTAGCAGAACTCTTCCCACTCAAGGAAAGCATAGTCACCCTGCGCAGCCTCATAGTCTGCAACGCTGACACCATTTAATCCTGCAATGATATACCGGAGGTCTTCATAAATCTCTTCGTTTACTTTTACAAAACCGTCTTCATCCGCCGCAGGAGTGAAAACATCTGCATATAAATCCACACCATCCTTTACGAAAACTTCAGGATATGCGCCGTAATATACATCCAGTCCATTGCTGGGATCCCAATTGCCACAGGAAGTGATATTGATTAAAACATCTTTTCCATCAACGGTATAATAGCCGTCTTCCGATACCTCCATGTTCTCCACAGCAACATACTCTTCATCCGCATAGGTCGGAACCATCACGGACTGTGCATACTGTCCCTGATACAAGTAGTTCTGTGCATTTACCAGCACAAGGCTGCCTGAATACAGAGTATCTGCACGGTAGTTCTGAGCCAGCGGATTTAAGAGGAGCTCTGCACTCGTCACATAATCCTGTGCCTTAATGGGTGTGCCGTCCTCCCACATCAAATCATCACGGATGGTAATCTTCCATGCTTTTGCAGAGTCGCCCGCTACCAGTCCGTACTGTCCGATATAGTCCTGAGTCACCTCTACAGGATCGCCTACAGCCGCACCGGGAACCATTGCATAACCGTCCATGGTGTCGTTGTAATCAAAGGTATAGAGAAACTCTTCGAGATAATACCCCATCTCGCCCGAATCCGTATTGGTCTGTGACTGATGAGGGTTCCAGTTTGTAGGGAAATCAGCCAGAGCAAGATTCAGCGTGTAAGAATCCTGAGACTGTTCTCCGTCCGTGCCTGTTGCACTGCTTTCCGTATTCGTATTTGCCGGAGTCGTGTCGTCAGCAGGCTTATTCTCGTCCTTGTTGCCGCATGCAGCCAGTGAGAATACCATCACGGAAGCGGTAGCAAGAGCAAGAATTCTTTTGGAAATCTTTTTCATAATACTTCCTCCTTTATAGATTTTTCCATCACATACTTTTTCACTTTATCGCTTTGCATTGCCACGTTAATAAAAAAGGATTGAATAATTAATCTACCCACTCCTTCATGCGTAACC
>CAMWLB010000111.1 GCA_947174985.1 uncultured Lachnospiraceae bacterium
ATTAAACTATCAAGAAAGGCAATTAGAAATAAATGAGCTCTGTTTTTTTGCAAAAAAGACGGTGCTTATAGATATAAGTACGCAAAAATGTGAATAAAATGTGAATAGAATATTCAGTTAATTTATTGCAGACAGGAGCAAAGAAAAAGTTTCTGTAGTTGAAAAGGAGGATGAAGTAAAATGAAAAAGAAATTTTTAAGCGTATTACTGGCAACTGCAATGCTTGCTACTTTACTTGCAGGCTGCGGCGATGATGGTTCAAAGAACGATGGAGAAAAAGATACCGCTACAGTTCCCGTTGAGAGCACACCTAAGCCGACGGATAGTGAGCCTTCCGAAGAAAGCAATGCCGGCGCAGAGCCTGTTACCTTGAGATGGGCTATCTGGGATCAGGAAACGACAGCTTACTGGAAGGATATCAAGGAAGCATATGAAGCAAGTCATGAAGGCGTAACCATTGAGATGGTTGACTTAGGCTCAACGGATTATATGACGGTTCTGGCAACTGAGTTGTCCGGCGATGGTTCTGAATTCGACGTTGTTACCATCAAAGATGTCCCGGGCTATGCAACTCTGGTACAGAAAAATGCAATTATCCCGCTTGATGATTACATCAGTGCGGATGGTGTGGATTTGAGCAAATATGCAGGTGCCACAGATCAGGTGCTGGTAGATGGAAAGCTTTATGAACTGCCCTTCAGAAACGACTTCTGGGTACTGTTCTACAACAAGGATTTGTTTGACGCGGCAGGCGTGCCTTATCCTACCAACGATATGACTTTTGAAGAGTATGACGCTCTTGCAAGACAGCTCACCGACACAACCTTTGGTTCTCAGGTTTACGGCGCACATTACCATACCTGGAGAAGCGCAGTACAGCTTTTCGGCGTTCTGGACGGCGAGCACACCATCTTAGATGGCGAGTATTCTGCTTTTAAGCCCTATTATGAGATGGTTCTCGGACAGGAAGCGGACGGCGTGTGCAGGACATATGCGGATTTAAAGACAGAAGGTCTGCATTACTCAGCAGCTTTCTCCGGTGGCGACGTGGCTATGCTCAATATGGGTTCCTGGTTCATCGCAACCATGATTACCAACCTGCAGACAGGAGAATATGATTCCAGCCTCTGCGGCAACTGGGGTATTGTAAAATATCCTCATGCAGAAGGTGTGGAAGCCGGCTCTACTCTTGGTACGATTACCGGTCTTGCAGTAACCTCCGCAACGGATACACCTGACGCTGCATGGGAGTTCGTAAAATGGGTCAGCGGTGAAGAAGGCGCGGCAGTTATGGCTTCCAGCGGAAACTTCCCTGCAATCATGACCGATGAGGTTAAGGATTTGATTACAGCACTGGATGGCTTCCCTACAGACGATGCCAGCAGAGAAGCACTGAGCGTATCCAATCTGTATTTGGAAGTACCTTATGCACCCAACGTATCTGAAATCAATTCTGTGCTTGACTCCTATCACGGAAGCATCATGTCAGGAGAGATGAGCATTGATGAAGGTATTGAGGCGATGAATACGGAAGTAGGAAAGATTCTGGCGCAGTAGCGCAGGCTTCCATGACCGGACAAAAAAGGACAAAGGAGCCGTGATGAGCGGCTCCTTGTTATATCCAGCGATTATAAAGGAAAGGAGAATTTTCATGCCGAAAATGGACGACGCCCAAAAGGCGGCAAAAATTAATTCTCTGCAGGAGGAACTGACTGCTTTAATCGGAGCGGTCAGAATAGAAACGGATAGCAAAAAGAAACGCAGGCTGATAGCAAAAATCGGAGAGTATAACAGACAGATAGATACTATGAAGTCAGGAAAGCTTTTAAGCCGTGAGACCAAAAGGGATTTGGTGGCGTATTCTTTCATTGCACCAAACTTTATCGGATTCTGTGTATTTACGCTGATACCTATTGTATTTGCTTTTTCGCTTGCATTTATGAAATGGGATGGCAGCAATCCTATAAAATGGGCAGGCATCAGCAATTTTACAAGGCTGACGGATGATATTTTCTTTAGGGCAGCTTTGAAAAATACAGTTATTTACTGTATCGGCACCGTGCCGCTTACCATGATTGCTTCCCTTGCGCTGGCAATCATATTAAATCAGAAAGTAATAGGAAGGGGGATTTTCAGAACTCTGTCCTTTTTCCCGTATGTGGCTTCCCTTGTGGCAATCACAGCGGTATGGAAGATGCTTTTCCATCCGTCCAAGGGGCCCATCAACAATATCCTGCTCAATGTATTAAAGGTGCCGCAGAAAAACCTGCCGCAGTGGTTTACCGGAGGGCTGGTGCTTCTGTCCATGATTCTATTCAGCGTGTGGAAGTACATGGGCTATTACATGGTTATTTATCTGGCAGGGCTGCAGGGCATTTCGGGAGAGCTTTATGAGGCGGCGAGTCTGGACGGTGCCAATACATGGCAGAAGTTTCGTTATGTCACTTGGCCCCAACTCAGTTCCACCACTTTTTTTGTAGTGGTTATGCTGACCATTAACTGCTTCAAGGTATACGACATAGCAATCATGCTGGCCGGTGGAGGAAGTGGTGAGCTTACGACTTCGGCGACCGTGCTGGTATACTATATTTATCAGAAGGCATTTATCGACTGGGATTTGGGTTATTCCAGCGCAGTGGCAATGGTACTCTTTATCATGGTACTTGCGGTAACCATTATCCAGTTTAGAGGACAGGCGAAGAGGGAACGCGCATAATGGCTTATAAGAGATTGGTGCGCTGCCGCGAAAGCGTCAGGCACAGAAAGGAAAAATATGAAATCAGCACATAAAAAAGCCGTTTTAGGCAAAGTGATTGTCTATATCATTCTGATACTGATAGCGATCATCATGATTATCCCGTTTCTCTGGATGCTGTCGGCATCTATAAAGAGCGACAGGGAAGTGTTTCAGATGAATCCCTTTGTGTGGATTCCGGAAAATCCGAAAATCAGTAATTATAAAGATATCTGGACAAAAATTCCGTTTGTAAAGTTTGTGGAAAATACGGTATACTTGACAATAGTAGTAACCTTCCTGCAGCTTTTGACCAGCAGCTTTGCGGCATACTCCTTTGCAAAACTGCATTTCAGGCATAAAAACGGACTGTTTCTGGCATATATCGCAACCATCGCAATGCCGTGGCAGGTTTACATGGTGCCGCAGTTCATTATGATGAGAAAGATGGGGCTGAACGACAAGCTTCTTGCCATCATCTGCCTGCAGGCGTTTTCGGCGTTTGGCGTATTTATGATGAAGCAGTTTTATGAGGGTATCCCCGACGATTTGTGCGAGGCGGCTCGAATCGACGGCATGAGCGAATACAGGATATACGCGAAAATTATGCTGCCGTTGTCAAAGCCGGCACTGTCAACGCTCACGATTTTTACCTTTGTTACTACATGGAACGACTACTTAGGACCGTTGATTTACTTAAAGACACAGGAAAAGAAGACGATTCAGCTTGGACTGAAAATGTTTATCAGCCAGTATTCCTCCGATTACGGATTGATTATGGCGGGCTCCGTGCTGTCTTTGGTTCCGGTACTGATTGTGTTCCTGTGTCTGCAGAAGTATTTTGTGGAAGGGGTTGCGGCTACGGGCCTAAAGGGGTAGATTGGTAATTGGGAAATGATTGCGGCAAGGGACGGGAATGGTCAATATAGACAAAAACGGGTTCCGAAGCGTGGCAAGTCACCCGTTTTTGTCTATATTGGCCATTCCCTGAACTTTGTTAAAGAATCTTCACAATTAGCGCAAGGGGATATATGTAGGAAAAGCCCTGTGAATACAGTGTGAGGTATATAGGGAAGGAGAGGTTATGATTCAGTTTGATGGTTATTTGGAAATCAGTAAGGAGGAAATAGAGGCGGCGCTGGATTTCTGTAATCGGCAGATTTTGCGGAATCTGCCGGAATTTACGGATAAGTTTCAGAAGGCGTACAGTGAAAACGGGTTTTATGAACCTATTGAAAACGATTACTGGACTTGCGGCTTTTGGACGGGGGAAATCTGGCTTGCTTATGAGTATTCCCATGACGAGAGGCTGCGGGCGGCGGGCGAGACGCAGATTCAGAGTTTTTTAAACCGTATCGAAAAAAAATTTGAAGTGGACCATCATGACATGGGCTTTCTGTATTCGCCGTCCTGTGTGGCAGGTTATAAACTGACCGGCAGCAAAGAGGGAAGGAAAGCGGCGATTATGGCGGCGGATCAGCTTATCACCAGATACCATCCTGTTGGTGAGTTTATTCAGGCATGGGGGTCTATGGATGCGCCGGAAAATTACAGGCTTATCATTGACTGTCTGCTGAACCTGCCATTGCTTTATTGGGCGTCGGAGGAGACAGGAGACGAAAAGTACCGTGAGATTGCGGAAAAACATATTCATACGGCAGTCGCAAATGTCATCAGGGAGGATTATTCCACGTGGCATACTTTCTTTTTTGACATGGAGACGGGGGCTCCGCATCACGGCGCGACCTGTCAGGGCTATCGGGATGGTTCCGCATGGGCAAGAGGGCAGGCATGGGGCGTTTACGGTCTTGCTCTTGCATACAAATATACGGGGAGAAAGGAATATGTGGAACTGTTCCGGCATGTGACGGAATACTTTTTAACCCATCTGCCCAAGGATTTGGTGCCTTTCTGGGATTTGGAATTTACGGATGGGGACGACCAGCCGCGGGATTCCTCTTCAGCTTCCATAGCAGCGTGCGGTATGCTGGAAATGATAAAATATCTGGAGCCTGAGGAAGCGGAGCATTACCAGAAAATTGCGTGGCAAATCATGAAGTCCGTGTATGATAATTATGCGGTAAAGGATATGGAGACCTCTAATGGGCTGGTGCTTCATAGCACTTACTCGAATCATTCGCCTTATAATACCTGTAATCATTATGGGGTGGACGAGTGTAATTCGTGGGGGGATTACTTTTATATGGAGGCGCTGACGAGGATGTCAAAGAATTGGAAGCTTTACTGGTAATGTGCGGAGGGAGTAAGGATGAAAAAACCACATGAATTTGAGATTTTACATACAAAACAGGATTTTCAGGAGTTGATGTTGTCTATATTGGAGCCGTTAAAGCCTTATTATAGTGAGGGCAGGGCGAGACTTACGCTTGGCAGGACGATGGCACATTATGATATCAATGCGACATGGATGGAGGCGTTTTCAAGACCTTTATGGGGATTGGTGCCTTACTGGGCAGGAGGCGGCAGGGACGGCAGCTTTGAGGAAATCTGCCGGAAGGGACTGTGTGCCGGAACGGATGCGGAAAATCCGGAGTACTGGGGAGATTGTAAGGATTTTGACCAGAGATTTGTGGAGATGGCGGCAATTTCCTACGGTATTATGTTTGCGCCCGAGGTGTTGTGGGAGCCTCTCAGTGAACAGGAAAAGGACAATCTGTGCAGCTACCTGAATAAAATAAATGAGCATCCATTGCCGGTATGCAACTGGATATTGTTCGCCGTGCTTGTCAATATCGCCATGAAAAAAGTGAACAGGGCGTACAATCCTACGGTTTTGGAGGAGTATTTAAAGGGGCTGGAGACCTTTTATCTGGGCGAGGGCTGGTATCAGGACGGCGATTCGGGGCAGAAGGACTACTATATTTCTTTTGCTATTCATTTTTACTGCCTGATTTATGCAAAGGTGATGGAGACGGATGACCCTGAGCGGGCGGCTCTCTACAAAGAGCGTGCCTGTGAATTTGCCAGACAGTTTATTTACTGGTTTGATGAGGACGGCGATGCGATTCCCTTTGGACGTTCTCTTACCTACCGGTTTTCACAGGTAAGCTTTTTCAGCGCATGCCTGGTAGCCGGTATTGAACCGTTTCCGGTGCCTGTTATGAAGGGGCTGATTGCGAGACATCTGCGAAGCTGGATGAAACGCCCGATTTTTGACAGGGACGGTATCCTCACCATTGGTTACGGCTATCCCAATCTTACCATGTCTGAACGTTACAATGCACCTGGCTCGCCTTACTGGGCGATGAAAGCCTTCGGTTTTCTTATGCTGCCGGATGACCATCCTTTCTGGACGGTGGAGGAAGCGCCTCTGCCTGAGGGAGAAGCGGCCTGCCCAATGGGGTGCCCCATGAAATATGCCGATATGTATGTGCGTCGGTATGACCACCATGTAACGGCATTTGCCCCGGGCGTGTACAGTCCGAATGGACATGGGCATATTGTGGAAAAATATGGGAAGTTTGCCTATGATTCAAAGTTTGGCATAAGCATTGCCAAGTCCTGCTACGAGCTGCATGAAAATGCGCCGGACAGTATGCTGGCGTTTGTGATAGACGGTTATGTGTATGTAAGACGTATTTGTGAAAAATCAGAAATTACGGAGACGGGTGTTTGTTCTAAATGGAGCCCATATCCCGGGATTTGCGTGGAGACGACGCTGACGCCGACAGAGAATGGGCATATCAGGGAACACCGCCTCATAAGTGGGACAGAATGTGTGGCATACGACTGCGGCTTTGCGGTGAATGGGGGAGATTTTGCGCCTGTTGGTTTCTATTATGAGGAGAATGATATCGGCGCCTGTGCAGGAAATAACGTTTCTTACTGTAAGGTAAGTGGAGAAGAAACTTTTGCTTCGAAAAAAAGCACGGCGGCAGGGCATATCATCTTTGCAGATCCCAATACCAATCTGCTCTATACCAAGACGGCAATCCCCTCTGTGCAATACAAAATTCACAAAGGGGAGCAGGTACTCCGCACTGTGGTAGAAGCCGCTATGAAATAAGAATGCTGCAAGGATAGCATCTACAATGCTTTTTTTACGGAAATTGCCTTCATGGGACACATTTCCTGACAGCAGAAGCAGGAGATGCAGCCTTTCTTTTTAAAATGCGCTTTCTTGTCACGGATATCAATCACATGGGCGGGACAACTTTCCGCACATTTTCCACAGCCGACACAAAGCTCTTTATGAAGCTGTGGGTAGGACTTTAGGAGCCTGCCTGCAAGCTTTGTAAAGGGCTTTCTTAATAGCCTGGGTAAGTTGTCGGTGAAATCAAGCTTTTTGGTGTCCGGTACTTGAAAGGGCGTCAGGTTTTCGGGGACGGAATCGCCGACCAGAGTGATACTGTCAGGCAGTGCAAGACCTTTTTCAACAGCCCGCCGTATCATTACAATTTTCTTTGGCTCAAGTCCCATTAAACCTGCTGCAAAATAGTCCTGCGTATAGACGTCTTTGGAAGCGAGCAGCATATGTAAGGGGTGCGAGGTGCCGCCGGTCGGTCCGTTGCCTTCCATGGCGTCAATGGCGTCAATGATGGTCAAATTCGGTTTTACGGTTTCGGCAAGCTCCACGAGCATACGGGAAAAGTCCTCGATATCCGGAAAGCGGTAGTGAAGCTGTGGCTTTTCCAGCCCGGGAATCGTGCCGAAAAGGTTTTTGATGCCGCCGGAGTAACCGGTCATGGCATGGGTTTTCAGCTTGCAGATATTGATAATGTAATCCGCCTCGCAGATTGGCGTTATGATGTGGAAGGAATGATTTTGAAAGCCTGCCGGACAGTTTACGGTTTTGGCGCTGAAATCCATATTCAGCTTTACCAGAGGCGCAAGCTGCTGCATACCGCAGACGCGGTATACATTTTTCATATATTCCCCGTTATAGAGACCGCCGGAGCTTTCTGCAAGGGTAATGTCAGTGACGCCGTGCGCAGCAAGCCATTTTGCCACGGATTTTATGACAAGGGGATGTGTGGTGACGGGAGAAGAAGGGCTTTTTGCCATGATGAGATTAGGCTTTATCACAACCTTCAAATCAGGGCGCAAATCTTTTTCGATGGACAGCGCTTCCATCATCTTTGCGATGGCGCTGTCAATGAGTTCTTCGTTGTATTCCGGTACATTGTAAAGTGCCTGAAGCATGATTACCTCCTGTTTTATGGCGCGTTACAGCGCTTTTTTCATGCAGATGGATTCTTTCATGTCCTTGTAGGGACCGTAATTCGGAATTGTCTCATAGCCGGATTTTGTATACAGCGACATTGCGGCAATGAGAGGAGCGCCGGATTCCAGAATAAAATAGCGGTATCCCTGCTCTTTCGCGGCAGTTTCCAAAAGCGCCATCAGCCTGTGGGATATGCCTAATCCCCGGTATTCCTGCCGAATAAAAACACGTTTGACTTCCGCACATGTGTCGTCATACTTTTTAAAGCCGGCACAGCCTATAGGGCAATCGCCGTCATATATGACAATTGCGTCATGAATATCGTCCAGTGCATTGTATGGTACATATTCTGCTCTGTTTTCTTCCCCGCCCACAAGCTCATTGAGAAAGTCGTCCAAGGCATGACAAAGGGAAATAAACGCCTTATCGCTGCCGTCTGTGTGAACAAATTGAAGCCGCTCCATATTTCTGCGCAGATATTCTTGTATCAACAGGGGCTGAATAAGAGGGTAGGTCCATTTGTCGGGAAGTCTGTCAGACAGGATAATTTTTTCCATTTCACTGTGCAGTTCTTTGTCAAAACTTCTGATATCTGCATAGTAGAGCATACCGAAGGATTCTTCTCCGGTAGCGTTCACTCGTGTTTTTCCGGTAACGGAATATACGCAAAGCGGCGCGATGTCAAAATCAATAGCGCCCGTTTTCTCACGCAGCTCCCTTACGGCGGTCTCGTCGATGGACTCCCAAACCGTATCTGCTGATACTTGCTGCAAAATTGCTTCCCTGTGACCTCCGGGACATTCATAGGTATCCCGCATTTTATGCTTGCAGAATACCCATTTTCCTTCCGAACGTGCTATGATAACGGCAAATTTTAAGAGGGAATCCTCTATGCTTTCATAAAATTTTACTTCCATTGCGTCTGTCTTTTACCAAACCTTTCGAATCTGTTCGTTGTCCATTTCCGGATTTTCTTTTATGATTTGTATCAACCGGAGAATCCTTTCCCGAGGTTCTTCGGTCAAATTGACAATTTCTTCATCCTTTAAACCACGTTTTATCCAGTTCTGTATAAGAGAAATAAGAGTCAATGCTACACCTTCTTCTCTTCCATCCTCCCACCCGTCGGCATAGTATTCTTTTTTTAGATGCTTCATATGTGC
>CAMWLB010000112.1 GCA_947174985.1 uncultured Lachnospiraceae bacterium
GTCTTTACACACAGTTCAAACGCCTCTTGAAAGGTATCCGCCATTTGAATATTGGTAAATCCATGCTTTTTGGCACAGTCTGCAATTTTTTCCCTTGTCTGCCCCAAGAGCACCAGACTCTTTACCTTGCCGTCGAACGCTTCTATCCATTCGTCATACTCACTGTCCTTGTCATAGCCGCCGCCGATGAGCACCGTAGGACGCGACATGGCACGTATGCCCTGTATGGCTGCATCCGGATTGGTACCCTTGGAATCGTTATAATATACAACGCCTCCCTTTTCCGCTACAAACTCAATCCGATGCTCCACCGCCTTAAACTCTTTTATAACCGCAAGCGAAATCTCCTCCGGCACACCCATGCTTTCCGCAACCGCCAGCGCCGCCATCACATTTTCCACATTGCACAGCCCGACCAGTCTCATGCCTTCGTGAATGTTTAAAAGTCTTTCCACACTGCCCTCTTTTGCACGGCATATAAAATCCCCTTCCAGATAAAAGCCGTCCGCAAGCCTTTGCTTTGAAGAAAAGAAAACAACCTTCGCCGGACATGTTTCCGCGAACTTTTGCAAATAAGCATCCTCATGATTCAGCACGCAGATATCCGCCCCGGTCTGGTTTTTCGTCACAGACTCCTTGACCGCCACATAATTTTCCATGCTGTGATGCCGGTTTAAATGGTCCGGCGTAATGTTCAGTATGGCAGAAACCACAGGCTTGAAAGTATTTACCGTCTCAAGCTGGAAACTGCTGATTTCAGCAACAGTCACAGATTCGGACGTTGTATGTAAAACCTCGCTGGTGTAAGGCTTGCCGATGTTGCCAACCACAAACACCTTGTCAAAATACGCCCGCATGATTTCTCCCACCAGTGTCGTTGTGGTAGTTTTGCCATTGGTGCCGGTAATTGCCACAATTTTTCCCTTTTCTTCCAGATACGCCAGTTCAATTTCTCCGATAACGGGGATTCCCCTCTGCCTGAACTGCTCCACAAAGGGTAAATCACAGGGCACGCCGGGGCTTAGCACCAAAAGCTCCGTTTCTTTTGCAATATCATCAGGCAGGCTGCCGGAAAAACACGCTGCACTCCCCGGCTCTGAAAGCCTTTTCTCCATTTCCTCTTTGGTAAGCTTTTCATTGCTGTCAAACAGCATGGGACAGGCTCCCGCTCTCTTCAAAAGCGCCACGGCGGCAATACCGCTGATTCCGGAACCTACCACTAATACCTTTTTATCTTTTACATTCATACGTATCCCCTCGTCATTCTAATGTGGTTCTACTGTAATCCCAACAGGGCAATCAGACAAAAAATTGCTGTCAGAATCGAAAATACTGCTGTTACTTTCGCCTCCGACCACCCGCCAAGCTCAAAATGGTGGTGCAGGGGCGCCATACGGAAAATCCGCTTTCCGCCGGTTATTTTAAAATAGGTAACCTGTAAAATCACCGACGCCGCCTCTACCAGATAGACAATTCCCACGATGGGAATAAAGAGCGGAAGCTGCAGCGCATAGGCAGCCGATACTACAAAGCCGCCTAAGGCCAGGGAACCCGTATCGCCCATAAAGACACTGGCAGGATGCACATTGAACAAAAGAAAACCCAAAAGCGCGCCTGCCACGGCACAGGTAACCGGCTCAATTCCGCTTTCCGTTCCAATCGCCACCACGGAAAAAAAAGTGGTTACAATTACGGTCACACTGCCCGCAAGTCCATCCAGCCCATCCGTCAGGTTCGTTCCGTTTACCGTGGCAAGCACGATAAAAAACAGGACTGGTATATTGAGAAAGCCAAAATCTATCAGCTTATCTTCCATAAACGGAAGCCGCATGGACAAATCCGTATTGGTATAGCTGACAAGGTAAAACGCATATATCCCTGTCACCAGAAGCTGCAGGCACAGCTTCTGCAGCGGACTTAAGCCCATGGAGCGCATAAGCACTACTTTTATGTAATCATCCAGAAATCCCACCAGCCCGAAGCCAAGCGTCAGAAACAGGATGGGAATCATTCGCGGGTAATCCCGCACATAAAACAGAGAGACCACAAGTATGGCAGATAGAATCAATATGCCGCCCATGGTAGGCGTTCCGTTTTTCTTTAAGTGTGTCTGGGGGCCTTCCGTCCTGACCGTCTGCCCCACCTTCAATCTCTTTAGGAAAGGAATCACAACCGGTCCCGCTAAAACGCTAATCATAAACGCTGCTATAGCGGGCACTGCAATCGTATCATGCATAGCCTTTCGTCCTCTCAGTTTTCGGGCGTTTCCAAGACGCCATTTTCATTATAATCCATAATTTCCAAATAAGGAAGAATATTTTCAAAAAGCTGCCGGATTATCGGCGCCGCAATCACACCGCCGTAATACTGACCTTGCGGATGGTTGATGATGGCAATGGCGATAACCTGCGGATTGTCCGCCGGTGCAAAGCCGATAAAAGAAGCAATATATTTACCGCTCCCTCTGGGAAGCGTCTGGCTTGTAGCCGTCTTCCCGCCGATGCGCACCCCTTCTATGTAGGCGTTCTTTCCGCCGCCCTCCGACACCACCAGTTCCAGAATCTCCCGCATGGTCGCCGAGGTTTCTGCCGAGACAATCCCTTCCGTCACCGGATATTCAAGAGTTTCTATCAGATTGCCTTCCGTATCCGTAATTTCCACCCCAAAATGCGGGGTAACACGCTTACCTCCGTTTACAATGGACGCCGCCGTCGTCAAAAGCTGTATGGGCGTAATCTGGAAGGACTGTCCGAAGGAAATGGTCGCCAGCTCCACTTCGCCGATATTTTCCAGCTTGTGCATAATGGTTCCCGCTTCTCCCGGCAAATCGACACCTGTTTTTTTCAGGAGCCCAAACTGCTCAAAATAACTGTAGAAGTTCTCCGCCCCCATTCTTAAACCCACCGTAATAAAAACCGGATTACAGGAGTTCATGGTGGCATGCACAAAATCCTCCGCACCATGCCCTCCAACCTTGTGACAGCGTATCCTTCTGTCCTCCACCACAATATAACCGGGGCAGGAAAAATTGCTCTCCGGCGTTACCACGCCGGATTCCAGACCTGCCGCCGCCGTTATAATTTTGAAGGTGGAACCCGGCTCATAGGTATCGTTGATGCAGCCGTTCCTCCACATGGCATTTAAAAGCTCCTGCTTTTCCTCGGTCGTCAGATTTGCCACGGCATCTCCCGAAGAAATGCCGGCTCCCATAAGAAATTCATCAGACAGCTCATAGGGATTGTTTAAATCAAATTCCGGAACGTTTACCATCGCCAGAATCTCGCCGTTCTGCGGATTCATCACGATGATGGAAACGCTGTCCGCCTGCTTTGTCTCCATTGCCTGATACGCAAGCTGTGTGGCATAGCTCTGTATGTTCATGTCTATGCTTATGTGCAGGTCGTTTCCGTTCACAGGCTCTATCCTGCTTTCACCGGCCGCCTCCACTTCAATTCCCCTTGCGTCCGTGACCGTCAGAATCGTTCCTTTTTCTCCCTCAAGGTATTTGTCGTAAATCACTTCCAGCCCTATGATCCCCTGGTTGTCGCTTCCCGTAAATCCGAGTACCTTGGACGCCAGGCTCCCATAAGGATAATACCGCTTGTAATCCTCGTCTACCTTGACGCCCGCAAGGTCATATTCCCGTATTCTGTCACCGGTTTCCTTATCCACATTGCTCTTAATCCGCTCTATGGCAGAAAACTTTTCCACTCGGGCGCGTACATACTCCTCCGACAATCCCAGTTCCCTGCACAGAACCGCAATGACCTCTTCCTTGTCTTCAATCTGACTATGTATAACGGATATGGTACAGACCGTCTTATTGTCTGCAATGACATTGCCGTTGCAGTCCAGAATCCGCCCCCTTGCCGCCTTGATGCTCCTCTCCCGCTCATGCAGTTCTACCGCCTTCGCCGCGTAATAATCCGCTTTTGCAATCATAAGGTATACCAGCCTGAAAAACAAAAGCAGAAGTACAAACGCGCACAAGAGAAAGATAATGGTTATTTTTTTCCGGTGAAAGGTTCTGTTTCCGCTCTCTAACATGAAAACCTCATAAAAAAGGTGTTGATACACTCTATTCCCTTTTTTATGAGGTTATGATTTTATCTGCCGTATCTATTCCTGAATTGCGTCATAATCGCCTTCTATGGCGTCACCTGTATCAGGGTCCAGAAGTTGTCCCGTCTCAGGGTCTATGAAATACCCCGTGGCAAGATCCCTCTCAAAATCCATCCATGCAGGGCGTGAAGCAGCATTTTCTTCTCCGTTGCTTTCCGCTCCCTGTCCTGTGCCTTCTTCACCGTCGGCGGTCTGGGTATACCGGCGCGTATCCTCCAGTCTCTTCTCTTCCAGCTCTGCCAGTTCCTTCTCAGACAAATCCTCCGTCATAAAGATACCCATGTAGGGAAGCACTTCCGTCAGAATATTTCTGGCAATGGCTGTCGCCTGCTTTGTACCGGTACTCTGATCCGGAATATTGGGTCGGTCAAGCACCACATATATGGCAATTTGCGGGTTTTCTGCCGGTGCAAAGCCGATAAAAGAAACAACATATTCTCCATTTCCCCTGGGCAGCGTCTGTGCAGTACCCGTCTTACCGCCGATGGCATAGCCTGCAGGCCTTGCCGCCTTACCCGTGTTGCCTGTGCCGTTCGGGTCACAGGTTGCAATACAGTATTCTCTTATCAGAGCGGAAGTTGATTCCGAAACCACCTGCTTTAACACTCTTGGCTCGATATTCTCTACCACCGCCCCATTGGTCGTGCGGATCTGCCTCACCATATGCGGCTCATAATAATAGCCGCCGTTGATCAGGGCGCAGTAACCTGTAATCATCTGAATCATAGTCACATTAAAGCCCTGCCCGAAAGAACCTACCGCAAGGTCCACCTTCCGCATATCCTCCGCACTGTGAAGCAGTCCTGCCGTTCTTGCTTCTCCCGCCAAATCGATATTAGTTCTCAAACCAAAGTTAAAATTCTTCTGGTACTCCGCAAAAATCTCTGTTCCAATGGCAAAGGACATTTTCATCAGCGCCACGTTGCAGGATGCCGCTATCGCCTGCTTGACACTGACGTTGCTGCCGTCACCCCACCGGTTATGGCAGCGAATAGGCTTTTCTCCCTCCACCACTACCAATCCGCCCGTACATTCATAGGTTTCATTTCCCTTCAGCCTTCCGGTCTCCAGACCCATTGCCACTGTAAAGGGTTTATAAGTGGAGCCCGGCTCAAAGGTATCAGTGATACAGAAATTACGCCACAGTTCATTTAACGTCTGGTAATAGGTGTCCGCCTCCTGCATTGCGGCAATTTCTTCTTCCGTGTAAAACGCACTCAAATCGTAGGGCTTGTTCAAGTCAAATACGGGACAGCTTGCCATGGCAAGAATATTGCCCGTATCCACCTCCATAATGATACACGCCGCATTATTGGCGGCAGGCCCCTGTGTATGGTTATTCTCATACTCTTCCCAGAACTCTGCCAGATACCTTTCCACACTGCTCTGGATGTTAATATCCAGTGTGCTCACCAGCGTATAGCCGTCCACAGCAGGCTTTGTGGTTCTCTCCAGATTGGAGTCCACATTCAGATAGCCGTACTCTCTTCCGGTAGTACCATTTAAAATATCGTTATAGTACTCCTCCAGCCCGTACATGCCTGTGCCGTCCGAAGTCGTAAAGCCTATGACATCACATGCCAGGCTGCCGTTCGGATAGGTTCTTTTATATTCCTCCTCAAACCAGACGCCTCTGATATATCTGCCCTCGCCGTCTTCTCCTGTATTGCCCTGCTTTTCTACGAACGCACTGATTTCATCATAAGAGAGCTTTTTTAACGGCACATAGTATCTGCTCTGCGGATGCTCTGCGATATATTTTCGTATTTCTGTCATGTCAAGTTGCGGAAAACAGCTTCCCAAAGCAGAAAGTGTCGGTTCCAGATAGGCTTCCTTGCTCGTCATAACATAGGTATCAATGACCAGATTATATACCTTTTCACTGACTGCCAGACTGGTGCCGTTACAGTCAACGATATCCCCCCTTCTGAAGGGAAGAGTGATACTGTCGTACTTTTGCTGGGACAACACCTGCCTGCCGTATTTTTCTCCTTTTTCGCCGCTTATCCATAACAATCTGGCGCTCAACCCGATAAACGCCAGCAAAACAAGTCCGAAAAGCACCAGCAGCTTTTTCTGCATTTTAATGGTAAATTTCTGCCCCTGCTTTTCTTTCTTTTCTCCTTTAGGCGGACGTTTTTTTATGCTTTTCCTGCCTTGTCCTTCCAAATCGACTCCCATCCGTGCATTTGCTAGCACATGCAAACCGGAGCTGCCAAAAACCTGCCAACTCCGATAGCCTTTGTTATTGCCCGGGTATCTCCCCGAACTGTCTTACGTAATCGCTGCTCTCATTGGTATAGTTAATAATCTGTCCCTCTGCCGCATAGGTCATGCCAAGTTCGCCAATGGCAATCCTCTTGATTTCCTCCAAGTCAATGCTATTGTTGATACGCACAAGCTCCTCGTCATTTGCAAGCCTCATGTTGTTGAGCCTGCTCTCCAGCGACGCAATCTGCTCCACCTGTGCTGTAAGGTCTGCCTGCAGTCTGATGTAGCCAATCAACACATATGCCGCCACAAACAACGCAGCAGCCAAAAATATCACATAACCAAAATTCATATGATATGCCCTGTCGCGGTTCTTGCGTGTCGTGTTGCTCAGCTTTTTCCTGGGCTTCTCCTCCATGGCACGCCTTACATCCAGTTTCCTTGCCGTGTTTCCCTCTATATATCGATATGTCTGCCTTCTCTGACCTCCTGCCATGCCATTATCCTCATTTCTTTTCAAATACTCTCAGCTTCGCGCTCTTTGAGCGGCTGTTTTCCCTCAATTCCTCCTCCGTCGGCAAAATTGGTTTCTTTGTCACTACTCTGCCCTGCGGCTTCTTCCCACATATGCAGACCGGAAATTCCGGCGGGCAGGTGCATGGATTTTCACTGCGCTTAAACGCCGCCTTTACCAGCCTGTCCTCCAGCGAATGAAAGGTGATGATACAAAGCCTTCCCTCCGGTGCCAACATTTCTATCATGGTATCCAGTGAATCCCTCAAAACCTCCAGTTCCCTGTTACATTCGATGCGGATAGCCTGGAAGGTCCGCTTGGAGGGATGTCCGTTCTGCCTCATTTTTGCCGGAATGGCAGCCTTTATAATTTCATTTAATTCACCGGTTGTCTCTATTGGTTTTTCTTCTCTGAACCTTACGATATGTTTTGCTATATTTTTTGCGAACTGCTCTTCCCCGTAATCACGGATAATCCGGTATAACTCCTGCTCCGTATACTGGTTGACAATAGCCTGGGCCGTAAGCGTCTGCCGCCTGTCCATCCGCATATCAAGCTTTGTGTCAAACCGGTAGGAAAATCCTCTCTCCTCCGTGTCGAGCTGATAAGAGGAAACGCCAAGGTCTAGAACGATGCCGTCCACCTGCTCTACACCGTATTGTGCAAGCGCCTCTCTTATATTGCAGTAGTTGCTGCGTACAAGGGTAACTCTGTCTTTATATGCCGAAAGCCTCTCCTCTGCCGCCTGCAGCGCAGCATCGTCCTGATCGATTCCGAAAAGCCTTCCGCCCTCCGATAAGCGCTTTGCCACCTCCAAGGCATGTCCGCCTCCGCCGAGCGTGCCGTCCACATAGACGCCGTCCGCCTTAATATTCAAGTTTGTAATGGTTTCCTGTAATAATACTGAATAATGCGAAAACGCCATAGCTTTCTGTGCCTTTCCCGCCGGCTTTCCCGAACGGGTAGCTGCCTGCGTCAGATGCCAAGCCCTAATTCGGACATATGCATTGCAATCTCGTCCATATCGTCATAGGTGACAGTTCCTTCGTATCTTTCCTTACTCCAGATTTCCACACGACCGCCGACGCCAATCAAAACCACGTCCTTTTCAAGTGCCGCAAAGTCTTTCAGACTGGCAGGAATCAGAATACGCCCCTGCTTATCTACCTCCACAGCTGTCGCGCCCGCCATGAAAAAACGGATAAATTTACGTACATCAGGATTTGTTAAGGAAGGTAATTTCTTTAGCTTTTCTTCAAAAGCAGTCCATTCGGTGTTATCAAATACAAATAAGCAGCCGTCCAGTCCCTTCGTCACCACAAACTCATCTCCGAGCGTCTCTCTAAACTTAGAAGGAATAATCAACCTGCTTTTTGCGTCTATCGTATGATTGTATTCACCCATGAACATTGCAATCACCCGCCTTCGAAAGTGGTCTGCCACAAAAAGTGCGCTTTTTCTACCACTTTAAACCACTTAGCACCACTTCTAACCACTTTTATACTGATTTTATACTAAAATAAGGGATTTAGCAAGCAAATTCAAGTAATTTGCACAAAAAAAATACGCCTTTTGATGGCGCCAAAAAAGCCGGCACAATATCTTGTGCCGGCCTTCCGATTTGCTACAGAATATGGATTTTATCATTTTAACATGCAAACATCAAATATCACTATAATCCGAAATAAACTTTTTTCACCAAATACCTTTTCCATCCCCAAGTAAAATATACTTTATGTTTTCGTTTATTTCGCTTTCAGACAAGCCTTGCCTAATGAGTGGCCAAATCACTTCTCGACTTTCTCTTGTATGAGGAAGTTGCGCTGCAAGCCGATTCGCTTTATCCTCGTATCCTGCTTTCAAATATAAGAAACACAGGGTTGTCCGCATAGTGGCTTTCTGTTTCTCGTTCATTGATATAGGCAGTCCTCTTTCCATTAATGCAATCGCTTCCTCTGTATTACCCTTTAACGCCAATGTACTTGCCAAACCAAGAATCATTCCCGGCTTATTGGGATAAATCAGCAATGCATCCCGATACGTTTTTTCTGCTGAGTCATAATCTCCTTTTCGCTGATAGCCAACCGCTTTGTTATGAATATTATATCGTGTTTCTTCCGCACGAATCGTATCCATCCCCACTAACAAATCAATACTCGTTTCAAATATATTTGCCAGCGCCGGCAAAAGTGTAATATCCGGATAACACTCACC
>CAMWLB010000113.1 GCA_947174985.1 uncultured Lachnospiraceae bacterium
CGATACAATACTCGGATGTCCCTGTAGCACCGATTGCAGACAAATAAAAGGCAATTTCTTTTCCTTCATGACTGAATTTATAAATTGGAACCGCCCCATTCGGCGCATTGATTTCAGTGATTTTCGTGCAAAAATAAGTGGTCAAAACTGTCTCGTAAATTTCTTTGGAAAAAATGATGATGCAGATATCGAGCATCTTTTTTCTCTCTCCATAAAAATCTTTCAGTGTAAATATAGGCTCAGTTTTGTTGTCAAATGAATCCGTAATCATAATCTTAATCCTTTCCGTCAATGATAGATGGGCATCCGTTCTACTCGCTCAACCCAATAAATTCAAATTCTCTGTAGCTTACTCGGCTCGATAAACTTGAATTTGCAGACTTCGTCTAGTAATCATAGTACGATCAAAAGTATAAGTGCTATAAACAATAATTCAGCACCCATAATAATCCAAGACCACTTATTTCCTAAATTCATAGTCCAAGAGCAAATCCCTTTTCTTTTTACAAAAATATTCTAATCATCTGCATTTAGATATATACGTCCAGACATATGCTGATTGACCTCTTCTTGACTATACTTTCTTTTCATAACAGGTACCTCTGTTTACCAAATTCCAGTTTTCGTTCTAATTAACTTATTGTTCAATTCCGATTTTTCCAATTCTACAAACTTGAAGTTAACTCTGTAGCCATATATCCATTTCATTCCTGTCAGGCTTTTCAAAAGTGGAATTCAGTTTCGTCCTCAGCTCGTCAACTACATAGTAGGCATTAACCCTGCCTGCTAATACATTTCTATTTCTTTCCTTTATTCGGCGCTCCCACTCTTTGTCGTCAATATCAATGTAATGAAATTCAAGTGATATATTTCTAGAACAATAAAACTCCCTTGCAAATTCTCTCTCTTTTCGCATAATCATCATGCTTTTCTCCCGCATCCTGTCCAAACAATGCAAGAGTTATTTCATCAACAGATAGAATGACTGCTTTGTGTTCTTTTCTTAACGTTTCAGCGTAAATGATTTTGCCACTGCATAATTTCCCACACACCAGAAAGACCCTTGCCATAAAAAGGCCCCCCCAAATTGTCTATTTGTAAATAGTTAAGAAATTTATTTTTCCGTATGCCCCAATATCCCCTGATCCGGCACGTTCCATAGCGGATAATAAGCAGTCCTCTGATAAATTACTCTTCCACTGCCAGCAGTGCCAGCCTGATACAGCCCATAACGCCCTGATTGTCATGTAAGCTTGCCGGTACAATATAGTGTTCTACATCATGAACTTCTTCTGTTCTGATATAGTCCGCCAAAAGCTCCGTGAATTTTTTCCGAATCAGGGGAATCAGCGAAGGCTGCTTTAACACGCCGCCACCCAGTACAATGCGCTCCGGTGACAGTATCATACAGTAATTTACACATGCCTGCGCAATATAGTAGCTTTCTATTTCCCAGACCTCTTCCCTGTCCGTCAGGGTATCGCCCTTGCTGCCCCAGCGCTTCTCTAAAGCAGGACCGGCTGCAAGTCCTTCCAAACAGTCTTTGTGAAAAGGACACCATCCCTCGTAGGTATCATCCGGATGCCGCCTCATCAAAATATGTCCCGCCTCCGGATGCATCATGCCGTGCAGCAGTCTTCCTTCTGAATAGACGCCCACGCCGATACCCGTGCCGACTGTGATATAAATGCTGTTTTGCAGTCCTTTTGTGATACCGTAAAACGCTTCTCCCAAAGCGGCGGCGTTGACGTCCGTGTCAAAGCCCACCGGACAGTGAAGCGCTTTTTCAAATTCTCCCACGATGTTATAATTCTGCCATGCCAGCTTTGGCGTGGAAGTAATATAGCCATAGGTTTTACTTCCCTTTTTCGGGTCGATGGGACCAAAGCAGCCGATGCCCAGCGCCTCCACCTCTTCCCTTTGGAAAAATGAAATCATCTGCGGCATGGTCTCCTCCGGCGTGGTGGTGGGGAAAACCTCCCGTTTTAAAATTTCTCCGTTTTCATTGCCGACCGCGCACACCATCTTGGTTCCGCCAGCTTCCAGCGCTCCTATCCTCATAAGCACTCCTTTCCGCAGCTTTTTTCTGCTGCCCTTTGTGTTACCTCAATTCGCATTTGCTCTTCTGCAGGCTTATCCATCATAAGGACCGAATCAAAAGCACAAAATAAACGCACAGCGCCACGGATATAACGCTCAGCACAAGATTCAGAACCGCCGCTATCCGCCAGCTTCTCTCCGCTTTTCTTTCTTGCGCCGTCATTTCCTGCCCTTTTACAGACGAAGAACCGGAAGTCACCACATCATATTTCCGCTTCAGCACCACGCTTGCAATTCCCGTAATCAGTCCCACAATCGGCGCGATAAACGAAAGCGCCATAAACATAATCCCTGTCACCACCCCGATACGCAGCAAGGCCGGCTGCGTCAGGTGAAATATCTGCCCCACGCACCAGAACAAGGCAATACCAAGCATCAGACCATACATGCCAAGCGGTACTAACAGCAGTTTGTAGTGCGTTTTCTTTTTCATCCTTGGTTCCCCCTTACGAAGCAAATTTCCCCGTATAAAGCTGATAATACTTACCTTTCTCCGCAATCAGCTCCTCATGGTTTCCTTTTTCAATGATGCGTCCCTGCTCCATAACCATGATGCAATCGGCATTTCTGATGGTGGAAAGCCTGTGGGCAATGACAAAGGTGGTCCTGCCCTGCATCAGGCGATCCATACCTTCCTGCACCAGTTTTTCTGTACGGGTATCGATGGAGGAGGTTGCCTCGTCCAGTATCAGTACGGGCGGATCCGCCACCGCTGCCCTCGCAATGGCAAGAAGCTGCCGCTGCCCCTGACTTAAGTTACTGCCGTCACCGGTAAGAAGCGTTTGATAGCCATCGGGCAGACGGGTGATAAAGCTGTCTGCATTTGCCAGCTTTGCAGCGTCGATGCACTCTTCATCCGTCGCCTCAAGCCTGCCGTAACGAATATTTTCCATAACCGTACCGGTAAACAGGTGGGTATCCTGCAGCACAATGCCAAGTGAACGGCGCAAATCCGCTTTCTTTATCTTGTTGATGTTGATACCGTCGTAACGGATCTTACCGTCCTGTATGTCATAGAAACGGTTAATCAGATTGGTAATAGTGGTCTTGCCCGCGCCTGTGCTTCCCACAAAGGCAATTTTCTGCCCCGGTGTGGCAAACATTTTAATGTTGTACAATACCTGTTTTTTCTCGTCATAGCCGAAATCCACGTCATCAAACACCACATCACCCGTCAAAGGCGTATAGGTAACGGTGCCTTCCGCCTTATGCGGATGCTTCCACGCCCAAAAACCGGTTCTCTCCGCCACTTCCTTTATCTCGCCATCCGCCTCTCTTTCGGCGTTGACAAGCTCCACATAGCCCTCGTCCGGCTCCGGTTCTGCGTCCATCAGCTCAAACACACGCCTTGCGCCCGCCTGCGCCATAACGATGGAATTTATCTGCTGACTTATCTGCGTAATAGGCTGGGAAAAATTTCTGTTCAAGGTAAGAAATGAGATAAGCGCGCCCAGCGTGAGTCCCATATAACCGTTTACTGCCAGCACCGCACCCAGCACCGCACAGAGTACATAGCTGATGTTACTGATATTACCATTTATCGGCATCATGATGTTGGCGAATTTGTTGGCATTGTCCGCACTGTCCCTGAGCTGCTCGTTAATCTTTCGAAACTCCTCCAGACTTTTTTCCTCGTGGCAGAATACCTTTACCACTTTCTGTCCTTCCATCATTTCCTCGATATAGCCGTTTACCTGTCCAAGGTCTTTTTGCTGCGCACGGAAATAGTATCCTGATTTTTTGCTCAGACGTTTTGTGGTAAAGAGCATAATTCCCACCATAACAAGGGAAAGCCCCGTAAGCAAAATATTGTTGGTAATCATACCATAAAATACGCTGACTATCGTAACGGCACAATTGATTGTCTGCGGCATGCTCTGACTGATAAGCTGGCGCAGGGTATCTACGTCGTTGGTATAAACCGACATGATATCGCCATGCGCATGAGTATCAAAATACCGAATCGGCAGCGACTCCATTTTGCTAAAAAGCGCTTTCCGCAGATTCCGCATGGTACCCTGCGTTACATTTACCATAATACGGTTGTAGAGATAGGTACAAAGAACACCGACTGCAAAATATCCTGCAAGCTGTGCCAATGCCAGAAAAAGCCCCCCGAAATCAGGATTTTCGCTGCCAACCATCGGCTTAATATAATCGTCTATCAGTACTTCTATAAAGGTCAGCCCCTTTAAATTTGTAAACGCCGCAAGCACAATACACAGCACTACGACAATACAGGAAAATTTATAGTCCTTCCAGACATATTTAAGCACTCTTTTCATCAGCCTTCACCTCCTGCCGCTTCGTCGAAATCTCCGCCGCCCTTTACCTGCGTCTCATAAATATCTTTGTATATCTCATTGGAAGCAAGCAGCTCCTCATGTGTGCCGAAGCCGTCGATTCTGCCGTCTTCCAGCACCAGAATCCGGTCCGCCTCCTGCACGCTCGAGATACGCTGCGCGATAATAAGCTTTGTGGTTCCCGGGATACTTTTTGCAAAAGCACTCCTGATTTTTGCGTCCGTGGCAGTATCCACTGCACTGGTGGAATCGTCCAGTATCAGTATTTTCGGTTTCTTTAACAGTGCCCTTGCAATACAGAGACGCTGCTTCTGCCCGCCTGACACATTGGTACCGCCCTGCTCAATATAGGTATTATACCCATCGGGAAGCTGCCGGATAAACTCGTCCGCACAAGCCTGCATACAAGCCTCGCGGCACTCCTCCTCCGTGGCGTCCTCTTTTCCCCAGCGCAGGTTTTCTAAAATAGTACCTGAGAACAGCACATTTTTCTGAAGCACCACAGCTACATTGTCACGCAGCACTTCCATGTCATATTCCCTTACGTCGCGTCCGCCCACGCAGACAGAGCCCCCCGTTACATCATAGAGACGGCTTATCAGGCTTACCAGACTGGATTTACCGCAGCCCGTGCCGCCGATAATGCCGATGGTTTCTCCTGACTTAATATGCAGCTCAATATCCTTCAAAGTCTCATTCTCACTGCTCTGCTTGTAGGAAAAGGACACGGCGTTAAAATCAATGCTGCCGTCTGCAACCTCCATAATGGGATTTTCCCCATTCTGCAAATCCGGCTCCTCCGTAAGAACCTCCACAATACGCTTGGCGCTTGCCGTACTCAAAGTCAGCATGACAAAAATCATGGAAAGCATCATAAGAGACATCAGGATTCCCATGATATAGCTGAACATGGAAGTCAGCTCACCTGTTGTCATGCTTCCGGCTACTATGTACTTTGAGCCAAACCATGACAGCGCAAGGACACATCCGTAAATCGTTATCATCATAACCGGATTGTTAAGCACTACGACGCTTTCCGCTTTGGAAAACAGCTTATAGAGATTTTCTGCCGCGCTCGTAAACTTACTCTTCTCATAATCCTCGCGCACATAGGATTTTACCACCCTTATCGCCGTTACATTTTCCTGCACGCTGGCATTCAAATCGTCGTATTTCTTAAACACCACATCAAAAATTTTCATCGCCGTGAGCACAATGGAAATGAGAACAATTCCAAGGAATATGATTGCCACCACGAAAATCAGGCTCATTCTGACATGGATAAAAAAGCACATGAACATACTGCAGATCAGCATAAGAGGTGCACGCACCGCGATGCGAATCACCATCTGGTATGCATTCTGTATGTTTGTAACATCGGTTGTCATACGAGTGACCAGACCCGCCGTACTGAATTTATCAATGTTGGAAAAAGAAAAACGCTGTATGTTTTCATACATGCTGTCGCGGAGATTGCAGGCAAAACCTGCCGAAGCCGCAGCCGCATATTTTCCTGCCAGTATACCAAACAGCAGGCTGAACATAGCCATCACCAGCATAATCGCGCCATACCGGTAAACCGCCTGCATATTGCCCCCATCGATTCCCTTGTCAACAATCGCCGCTATTACATAGGGAATCAAAACCTCCATGATTACCTCAAGCGTTGCAAACAAAGGCGTTAAGAGCGAAGGCTTCTTATACTGCTTTACTTGCTTTAAAATTGTACGAATCATGTTTGTACCTCCGTCCTGCTTTTCTTTCTGCCATAAGACATAAAGAATATGTTTCACAAAGTGCATATTCCACTGTAACGCAAAAAAATTTATATGTAAAGTCAAAATATTCTTAATAAAATAATACTTTAGTTAAGCTCCGCTATTTCATGGTACAAATCTGCGTAGCGTCCGTTCTGAGCAAGCAGTTCCTCATGGCTTCCACGCTCGATAATCCTGCCATGCTCTAACACCATGATGGCGTCGGACTCCCTGACTGTGGAGAGGCGGTGCGCAATGACAAAGGTGGTGCGGTTTTTCATAATGGCATCCATACCTTTCTCAATGTGTTTTTCCGTCCTCGTATCCACAGAACTGGTGGCTTCGTCCAGAATCAGTATAGGCGCTTTGGAAATCGCAGCGCGCGCAATGTTTAAAAGCTGCCGCTGCCCTTGGGAAAGATTGGCGCCGTCATGTTCCAGCACCGTGTCATACCCGTTTTCCAGATGCATGATAAAGGAATGAGCCGACGCCACCTTCGCCGCCTCTTCCACCTCCGCGTCCGTGGCGTCGAGCCTGCCGTAGCGTATATTCTCCCGCACCGTGCCTGTAAACAGATGGGTATCCTGCAGCACCATGGCAATATGGCTCCGCAAAAAGCCCCTCGGTATCTTGTCAATTGGTATGCCATCGATGGTAATGGTTCCTTCTTTGATGTCGTAAAAACGGGACAACAGATTCGTCACCGTTGTCTTTCCTGCGCCGGTGGAGCCTACAAAGGCAATCTTCTGCCCGGGCTTCGCATACAGGGAAATGTCATGCAGCACAGTTACCTCGGGCGTATAGCCAAAGCTCACATGCTCCAGTACAATATGGCCTTTCAGCTCCTTCGGCGCCGTGAGTCCTTCCTCGTCCGCCTCCGGCTCACTGTCAAGCACCTCAAAAACACGCTCCGCACCGGCAAGCGCCGCAAACACCGTATTCATCTGCATGGAAATTTCATTTATCGGCCTGTTAAATCGGCGCGTATAATTGACGGAAACCGCAAGCCCGCCAAAGTCAAAGCCGCGCCACACCACCAGAAGACCGCCGATACAGGCTGTCAGGGCATAACTCATGTTGCAGAGCTGATGGGTAACAGGGCCCATAATGCCCGCCCGAAACTGCGCCTTAATCTGCGCCTGACACAATTCCTCATTCAGATAGGCAAATTCATCTATGGCAATCTCCTCATGCCCAAACACCTTTACCACCTTCTGTCCGGTTATGGTCTCCTGTGCAAAGCCGTTTAACGCGCCCAGCGTGCGCTGCTGCCTCGCATAGGCGCCCCTGCCCTTCTTGATAATGATCCGGCTTACCATGGTCAGCACCGGTGTCATCAGAATCGTAATCGTGCCCAGCACCGGATTGGTATAAAGCATAAGGATAATGGTGCCCACAATGGTAATTGCACCGGAAATAATCTGTATCAGCGTGGTATTGAGCATTTCCCCGATGGTATCGACATCATTGGTGAAACGGCTCATAATATCCCCCGCCGCATGGTTGTCAAAATACCGTATCGGCAGAGTCTGAAGCTTATCAAACAACTCTTTTCGCATCCTCGCAAGTGACCGCTGGGAGACACTCAGCATAATCCGCGCCTGCATCCACTGGGAAACCACCGACAGGACATAGACCGCAGCCAGCACCGCGAGCGCGCCCGCAAGCCCGGCAAGCATCCACGATATATCTGCCCCCTCGTGCGCCTCATAAATATATTTGTTGATAATGGGGCGAAGCATATAGGAGGTAGCAAGCGATGCGCCGGTAAACAGCAGCGCCGCCGTCAAAGCAGCAAACAAAAGCTTCTTTTCCTGCGCCAGATATCTGACAAGCCGGAGCACTGTCTTTTTCGTATCCTTCGGCTTTCCGCTCATGGAAAGCGCTGCTCCCCTGTTTGCCATTCTGCCGATGCTCATTTCCTTCTGCCCTGCTTTTGCCTGCATATTTCCATACTTTTTCTGAAGTCTTTCGATTCTCTGACTATTCATAGCCTCTCCTGTCTTTATGCTTCCTTCTGTGAATAATAAATTTCCTGATAGGGACTGCAGGTTTTAATCAGTTCCTCATGGGTGCCAAGCCCTGCGATTCTGCCTTCCTCCAGCACAATAATTTTGTCTGCGTCCTGTACGGAACTGATTCTCTGGGCAATCACAAGCTTCGTCATGCCGGAAAGCTCCTCGCGGAACGCTTTTCGGATGCGCGCGTCAGTCGCCGTGTCCACCGCGCTGGTGGAGTCGTCCAGTATCAGTATTTTGGGGTGCTTTAATATGGCGCGCGCAATGCAGAGACGCTGCCTCTGTCCGCCTGAAAGGTTGCTTCCCCCCTGCTCTAACTCCGTCTCATACCCCTCTCTAAAAGCACGCACAAAGGAATCCGCCTGCGCTATCCGGCACGCCCATGTAAGCTCCTCGTCAGAAGCATTTTCATTTCCCCATCTTAAATTTTCCGCAACCGTTCCCGAAAAAAGCGTGTTTTTCTGTAAAACCACTGCAATCCCTTCCCGAAGATGCTTTAATGACAGCTCCCTTACGTCCGTGCCGTCTACCAGAACGCAGCCCTCATCTACATCATAGAGCCTCGGAATCAGGGAAATCAAAGTCGATTTTCCGCTTCCTGTGGAACCTACTATGCCCACAAATTCTCCGGCGCGTATCTGCAGGCTGATATTATCCAGCACCTTCTCCGTATTCTTTTTAAAATACCGGAAGGACACATTTTCAAATACAATACTGCCCTGTTCAATCTTTTTATCCTGATGTCTCGCATTCGCGTCATCCAAATCAATTTCCGCGTGCAAAATTTCGGAAACACGCCTGTCAGACGCCGCCGCACGGGTTCCCTGCAAAAATATATTTGCCAGAAAATCCAACGCCGTCAGCACCTGCGTCAAATAGGTG
>CAMWLB010000114.1 GCA_947174985.1 uncultured Lachnospiraceae bacterium
CATCATTAAGTAATCCGCCGTAAACCCTCCAATATCCACGATCAGCACTCTTGGGCTGCCCATCAGCCTGTCCATCATGGTAGCTGCGGCAGCATAAGCCTGCGGGTAACAGCGCACATCATCAATATAGACCGCATGGTGCCTGTCCTTATAAGTAAATTTTACCACACCACGGTCTGAAAAATACCGTATAAAAGTCTGATTCTGCGCCCCATAATGTGCCGGCGGAAGACCTACTGCAAGCTGGATACGCTGTGTATTGTCTCCATATATCCCTCTGGCCTGAAGTTCCTGCGCAATGCCGAACAGGGTGAGGATAAAGAAACGGTCATCTTCCGTCTTATCCCTTTTGTATGGGATTCGCTGGTTTGACAGTGTATAATACCTGTTCTCGTACATCAGTACATCACTGCCAAAGGGCTTTGTGGTACTCTCCACCAGCCCTGACACAAAGGGCGGACGGCAGACAGTTTTCATCTGCTTGTTTCCATGATCAATTGCAATTAACATAGTCTTTTGCCTCCTTTTTTAGCTTTATATCTATCCTTTACGCATAGATTACGCATTTTTCAACATACCGGAATAAAAAACAAAAAAACAGCAGACCACATTTCCATGATCTGCTGCTTTCCTGTTTTAACTGTTTCGTATTTTTGATTATGCCAAGACAGGCTCTCGTTTTTCTATAACAGCCTTTATTTCCTCAACACTCTTTTCGGCCACATCAGCTATCTGTTGTAATGTGTAGCCGTTCTTGTACATGTTGAGAATCATCTCGGCTTTTCCGATTGCTATACCATCTTCCTTGATACCTTGACTTAAATTGCACATAACACTAATATCCCTCCTTATGCTGCCCTCTACTGGAATATTATACTCCTTCTCAATAATTGCTAACTTTTCATCTACCGAAAGCTGCTTTGACAGCAACGCCCCCAACAGGCGGTGCAGCTCATACTTATCATCATGCTCCGGCAGTTCGTTTGACAATCCGATCAGGACGATATTCAGCAGGTCAAGCCTCCCTTTGCACTGATGATTCCCTATGAGCTTATCATATGCAAGATGCACATAACCCATACTGTTTTCATCCTGATTCATACATACCCAGATAGAGAATACACGCCGGATGTCATTATAATTGGTATTGACAAAGTCCCTTTCTTTCTGTGAAGAAACAAGTCGGCTCACGTAAAAGACTGCCCTGTTCAGGATATCATACCCTGCCGGTTCGTCCTTTTGTGCCTCCACATTGATGATCATCTGCGACAGGCCATCTTTCATGCGTACATAAAAAACAATGTCAAACCTTACAAGGCCCTCATTTATTTCTGCATTTTCAGAATTAAAACCGACAACTCTCTGTCCCTTTTGGGTTGTATCGTCTTTCGGGGAATTTGTCATGCCCGGATCTACCGGAACCACACCGATCAGCGGCTCTCCTTCAATATACTGCACAACATCCCCGGGATTCATACCCTTGAATTCATCCACCGTGTTCACAAGTATGTATGCCAAAATGTACTTGTGCCCCAGCAGGCGTTTTGCTTTTTCGTCATACTGGGCATCTTTGTCTGACGCCCGTACCATATTCTTAATCTCTGTGTCCATGGATGTCATATCCATCGGTCATTCCTCCTTCTGCATATCCATGTGAGAATCGTATAGCCGATTACAAAAGGTATATGACCTCACATTTATTATACCCCAGCTTTACTGCGGAATCAACGAAATTTTATCAGGTGTGCATCCCATAGCAGGCGTTCCTCAGGTTCTCCTGCCCATGCAGGATGATCCCGCCGCAGACTCCGATTCCGCTTATACGCTCTTCCCGAAAGAAGAAACTGTACGGAACACAGCTGTCATCCACTACCTGTATCCTTACCGCATCCGGCCACTGGAAATGGCGGTCAAGAAATTTGCCAAGTTTTCTGCGCATCCCTTTCCTCTGGGCTACCTTTTTGAGATTACGGCGGCTGCTAAATTCTATCGCCGGCTTATGACAATCAGGCAGGGACAGCCGTCGGCAGGTCGTTCCGCCTGACAGGCTGCTCTCCTCAACACAGCACAGGAAATCCTGATATATAAGGGAAAGCCGTTCCAGGCGTCCTGTCAGCTCGTTTCCGCTGCTGTTCAGCCAGGTGATCTCAATCTTCAAGACTTCCCCACCCTTCTGGTTCTTATGCAGATACAGCCTTGCATAAGAATAACCACCGGCACTGATGGTACTCCCTTTTGTATTCAGTCCTTCCAGCTCCTTACGACAGAGCAGAAACTGCCCTGATCTTCCATATTTTCTGGAATAGGTTCTCAGCGAGACAAATTCCCCATCCGCAGAAATCTTTATCATGGTGCGCTCCATTCTTTTGTTCCTCCCTTCTTATGCCGCTTCCATCAGATCCTCTGTCAGGACATCCACTAACAGCCTGCCCGCCAGCTCGCCTGTATTGATGATAAGCTGCTGTTCCCGCATTTCCGCAAATTCCTGCTCACGCAGGCTGTGACTGATTTCTGCAAGCTCCTTTTCCTCACTGCTGATCCGTTTTGACACTTCCTTCTGCCATTTTTTCAGGAATTTCTTTGCATCTTCAATGTCTGCCTCCTGTCTGTCGTACATGGTACGCTTTTGGCGTACTGTACCGTCAGGCTCAATCTCAAGAGTATAATAGGCTTTTTCCGGATTATCGTTACGGCGAAGGAACAGAATATAGCTTTCTTTGCGCTCAATTCTCTCCCAGTAGCGGTCACTGCTCCCCACGCAATGATGAAGGTTCTCACCTTCCCGCAGCACATCCTCAATACAATGCGGGCTTACCACTGAATAAACCTTATCGCTGTATTCATAAATATCCCTGATTGATTCATATATCTGCTCTACATGCGGATAATTTTTCAGGATCTCACCTGCCTTTATCGCCAGCGATTTGCTGTGACACCTCTCTACCAACTCATCATGCCGCTTGCGCAGTTTTCGAACCCGGTAGATAATGGCATCCTGTGTATCCATGTGAAAGCGCTCCGCCATCGCCAGATAGTCACTCCAGGTTGTCAGGACTTCTCCGCTTTTCATGTCATTCTCTTTCATCTGCCGCCTTACATAGTTATAGATCTGCACCATACTCATGCGGCTGCTGATGAATTTCAAGTCATCTGTAGTGATACCCTCCCGACAAAACCAGCTGATCATATGATCGGGCAATGGCTTTCCCGTCATTTTTTCATATTGCAGCCATTTTAGAAACCTGCCGCCGCCATTACATCTGCGCAGCCTTGCAAGTTCCTGGGAATCTATGCCAAGCAGTTTCTTCAGGTCGCCAGACAGACGGTTCTTAAAGCACCCTTCAATGGTACATTTCCCATACATAAATTCCCTTACCATAATGCCAAGTCCTGCCTTTGCCAGACGTTCCAACTCTGGAATGCTTTTCCATACTACCAGATATTTTTCCGGGTCAATTTCCTTTGCCGCGGCAATCGCTTCCACCAGTCCGGTTTTGCGCAATTCCCGTTTTGCCAAGTCTGGCAGGGTCCGTCCATATACACGCCCTTCATAGGTACGATAATAGTAATAATACGACTGCGTATATGAGTTGCAAAGTTCTGTCTTAATCCATCGCATCCTTTCATGTTTATAATCGCCCCAGTAATAAGCTCTCAGTGCATATCCATTCTTATCAAAAATAGCGCGTCTGACTTCTGTGAAATAGCATTCTGTATTACGATAATCCTCTTTCCGATAAACTCTTTCGCCTGTAAATTCACGGATCATCACACCGTCTTCACAACGCTGTACCAGATACATACATGCCGTATCCGTTCTTACAGCACCAGCAGCCTTCCCCTCGGACTTAAAAGTAATTTTATGGCGGCAGCAAGGACAGGTTCCCTGCCGATTGTGTTTCGGGTACCTGATTGGAACTTCCTTTTCACAATAAGTGCAATATCCCTCTGTAACCCCTTTACGGTCATAACGGTAAAAGATATAATTCTCCGGAATCCCGACCTTTGACACCCACTTCTTCCAGTTTTTGGGAAGTTCCGGGGTCTGCTCCATATCTAAATCCCATGGATCTGTCTCCCGTTTATGGCGCTGTTTCAATTCATTCCTCCTGACCCTGAGCTGATAATCCAAAATCCCCTTATATCCCCCATAAGATACGCCAAGGTATCTCTTAATAGTCCGGGCACCTTCCGGATTGATCCACTTCTTTTTAGAATAAATGAGATGTCTCGGCCACGGAAGCATATCCAGCTTTGCCGTCAGCCACCGGTCCAGCCTCCTGTCATAAGTCAGGAATTCGCCTGTCTCCTTGTTGATAAACAGTTCATAGGCGGGCATAACCGACTCCATCCGCATATATTCCGGCAGGAAAAAAGCCACCTTCAAAATCCCATTTAATACTTGACAGCGCATATAAAGCCCATACCCATAGCTTTCTACCCAGTAGGAATATAAGGATGTTCCCACCCTCTCCCTGCTTATGGTATCAGCTGCTGCTATCTTCATCATCTTCTTCGTTGCTTTTAACGTCCGTAATTTACTCAATGCATCTTTTTTCATAAAAATACAACCTGCCTTTCCTTTAAGTTTACGTCATACCATATATCCGGCATAATATTTACTCCATCCACAGAAGTAAGCGCAACCTGCCTTACTTCTCCCGTTTCCGCATCTTCTCTGGCTAATGCCAGAATATCTCCAACTTTTCCTTTCGCTACAGGGTCTGTACCTCTCACAACTGCATATCCACATCGCGCCTCTGCTCTGTCTTTATTTACATGACAGCTCCATTCCCGCAGAGGATGGTCTGCCATAAAGGCCAGACCATGCAGGAAAAACTCATTGCGGGTTAATTTTTTTAAGACTGTTAGCTCTGTGCAGGAGATTTTCGAGTCATTATCATCCTCATCAATATCTCCCCCTGCATTGACAATGTAATACTCTGAACTCTCCATATCCGAATAGTAGGTAAGGCAGTCCAATGGATTCTCAGCACAATGGAATCCATTCTCTCTGCAGTTTGCTTTATCCGTGCGGTTTAAGCCCCTTTTGAACTTATACCCCCGGCAGATAAGCCCCTGCTGAAACGCTTTATAAGCAATCATCTTCTCCTCCTAACTCGCCTTATTTCCTTGCGACATCATATCCAACAGGGATAATTGCCCTGTCACCTGTGCCTCCTCTTTTTTCTCCTGCTCCGGTTTCTTTTCAGGGGCTTTTAATTTCTTTTCCTTTTTCTCCGATTTCTTTTTGGCGGCGGGCTTATAGCCTGTTTTTCCCACATAAGGCTTGGGGACAAATTGTTCTTCCTGCTCCTCATCCTCTTTCGCGGAAGGATCACGGAAATAATCTTCTGCCCACTGGTAACACAGGTCATCGGGGATGTCACACCCATAACCCTGCTGCCCTGTTCCCGGCTTGATGTCTTCGGCTTTCATCTCGTCCTGGACATAATCCCAGGCCTTGCGGTTGATATACTGGAAACAGTGGATCATGCTCTTGCGGGGATCCATGGTCATTCTGGCAAATTCTACATCCTCCAGGCACAGGGTCTGGATGTACTCCGCCACACAGTCTTTCATGTTGCGCCGTGTGAGTTTTTCCGTATCAGTGCTTATGCGCTGCATGGATTTCCGCACGATTTCCTCCTCACTCATACAGGCAAGCTCTTCCTGCTGTTTCCGCAAAGCATCCTTTTTCGCCTGCTGCCTTGCCTCCCATTCCGCTTTCCGCTCTGCCTCTGCTGCTTCATGCTTGGCGCGCCTGATTTCCTCATCATCTTCTTCGTCCGCATCCGGCGCTGTCTCTGCCTCTGCTGTTTCCGGCTCTGCTGCCTGCCCGATTTCTTCCATCTCCAGAGTTTCTTCCTGCTCTGAGGCATCCTCCGTTTCCGGAATTTCTGCCTGCGCCATGCCATCCTCCGCTTCCGAGAATTCCGCCTTTCCAGAATCGTTCTCTTCCATTTCGGAAACCATGTCCTGATACAGTCCCGAATTTCCGGTTTTCAAAATCTGCTCCGGTCCAACAGGAAGGGCATCAGCCTCCTCCATGCAGGCAGCTGAGCCATATTCTGCTACTGTCTCCTGATTCGGTTCAGAAACAAAGCCATCCGCTCCCTGAACCTGATAACCCTCATCAAAGAGTGGCATTCCCTCCAAAACCTGAAATCCTCCGTTATTTTCCGTGTACATATCCATGATCATTCTCCTTTCAGAAAAAGGGCATGGAACAGCATCTCCCTGAACCATGCCCTTGTAAGTGTATTGTGCCTCCGTGCGGATGATCCGGCTTATCGGCCTGTGCTATCCTGTTCCTGCATTGGTTTCGCCATGAACGGTGAAAAGCGCACAGGCTCAAAGCCTCCTGTATCCACATAGTAATAGCTGCGTTTCTCATCATCATACAGCTCCAGTACGTCAGAGGGCGCTACCTGCCGTCCCCTGTATCCATCCGGCATACCATCGCTGAAAACATCTTTGATCCTTTTTAAAATCTCCTTGTCCGTGCTGTTCTCAGGACAGGGCAGCGCGGAATTCCACATCAAGCGGTATTCCTTTGCAGGCGGCTGCTCGTATCCTGCCTTGTGCAGTTCCTTTATCCCTTCAAACGCAAATGGGATCGGCGTTTGCTCACGGCCAAAGTCCAGCTGATAGACCCTGTATTTCTGCAGGAAACATTTTATCTCCGGCACATCCTGCGTGATATCAGCATCCCCTGAATCCGTCCTTTCCTCCTCTCTCTGCCTTTCTTTTTTCCTAAGCGCAAGCTGCCAGTCGTCTATGCCCTTAAAATTCGGGTCCCAGGTCAGACGGCGGCACTCCATTCCATGTTCCTTTGCCATCAGATAGATCTTGGAGCTTCCTTTGGCGGTATTTGCGTTCCTGTATTTATCCATGTCCTGGGCCTCAATGATCAGCTCCGTGCCCTTCTGGGCAAGCGTCCTGAACACTTCGTTAAGCGCCCCTACATTGTTGGCCCCGGCTGTTGTCACGATGGACCGGTTAATCAGGCAGTGTGCAATATCGGCTTTCAGCAGCCCTTCCGTCACATAGACCGTCCGGGCGGGAAATTTACCCACGAAATGCACCGGGCTGCCGGAAGTGGTCCCCATGTTCTTTGAAGAAGACGAGAGCCAGATGTACTTTGCCCCCGACTTATCCGGCGGGTCGTTCTTATCCCTGATGGGGGTATCCAGCATAATCTGCGCTCCCCGGATCAGCCCGTCCATGCCCACTACAGGTATCAGGATGCCTGATGTCCTGCTGGTGAACTTCACTGTCCAATAACCGTTTTCGTGCCGGTAGAACCCCGGCACCCCTGCCACTGTGCAGCCCTGCCCGATCAGCCTTTCCGTTAAGGACCGACATAGGAAATAGGGCGGCGTGCTCTTGAACCCGAACTGTTTGATCTGTTCATCCGTAAGCCCGCGCTTTTCAGACCGTAAATGGTTCCGGTGGGCTGCTGACAGGGTAAGCATCTCAAAAAGCCGTGAGAATGTCCGGTGGACTTCCCGGGCGCTGGCCGGAGGTGACTGGGGGATGCCCCCTTTCCCCTGGCCGGGGGCTGCGGCTCCCTGAACCGGAGCCGCAGCTGGTGCCGTTGATATTCCGTAATCCTCACATCCCCAGGATGCCTCCCCTGTGGAGAGGGCATCCCATATTTCATGGTAAGCCTGGGAATTTGACATGTTATTGAGCCTTGCATACAGCGCAAGCATCCCTCCGGATTCGCCGCAGTAATTGCAGCGCCATACATTCCTGCTAAAATTCACATTCATCTTGCCCCGCTTGTCCCCGCAGAACGGGCAGTCCACATATGCGCTGTCCGCCAGCCTGCGGCGCACATTTAAGTGGAGCAGTTCTGCCACGGTCATGATCCCAAACGGGAATTCCTGCGGATGAGAGTCCATTGCACGTTCCCCCTTCCAATCTGTCATCCTCAGATCATTTATCAGCCTGCCTTCTTTTCCAGGTCATCCAGTACGAGCCTTGCTGCAGCGCGCAGGATGTTGTCCTTGCCCTGGTAGCCTTCGCTCAGATAGAATCTCAGGCTGGGCCGTCTGCGCTGTGCCACTTCATCAAGGGTCCAGCCCCGGCAGATCCCTGTCGGCACTATCACCTTTTTGGCATCCTCCAGTGTCATGAATTGAAGGATCTGGTCAACGGGTGTTGTCTCCGTATAGGGTTTATCTGCCCCTGCTGTCTGGCTTGCGCCTGCAGCGGATGCCACGGGCGCCGTTTCGGCCGCTGCAGCCGTATCCGGTACAACAGATGCTGGTGCAACAGGCAATTCTTCAGGCATGGTTTCCGCTTTTTCCACTGCTTTAGTTCCTTCCGGCGCTACCGGCAGGGCATCAGGCTCCCCCTTCCCTGACAGCATGGACATTGCAGCCGCCATATCTGATGCGGCAGGCAGCGTCTGCCCATCTTCTGCCACAGGAAGCTGTTCTGCAGGTAAAGTCTCTGCGCTTACGGGCAGCTGGGCCGCTAGCTGTGGAGCCGGTACGGATGCTGCTGCTTTCTGCATTCCTGTCTGTGTCTGTGCAGGTCTGGCCACCGCTTTCTGCCCGCCCTGTGCCGTCTGCGCCTGCGTTGTCTGGACAGACCTGGCAGATACTGCTGCCTGCTGCACTACGGTCTGCTGCTGTGTGATCGGCTGCTGGGCTGTTGGACGCTGCTGAACTGCCGCAGGTCTCTGCTGTGCAGCCGACTGGGCTGTGGCAGGTCTCTGTTGTGTTGCCTGCTGTTGTGTCATGATTCTTTGCTGTGGTGCTGCTGTTTGCCTCTGGGCTGTCGGCTGTTGTACTGCTGTACGCTGTTGAACTGCCGCCCGTGATACCGTTGTATGCTGCTGGGCTGTTGCCTGAGCCGCTGTATTCTCCGTGCTTCCGGCGGGTGCAGGAACAAACTGCAGGCCAAAACCGGCGTCTGTCAGCGCCTGATCCATTGCTTTTATCTGTGCGCTCTCAATATATTTATCCCCGCCCTCTTCCCTGGTACAGGTAGCGGTAAAGCTGGATACGG
>CAMWLB010000115.1 GCA_947174985.1 uncultured Lachnospiraceae bacterium
CCGATGTTCAGCAAATCGCTTGTCAGTCCGTTCAGACGCTTGATGGCTTCCACGGTGGTGCCGTATTTGTTTGCAATCAGCCATAAACTGTCTCCTGCACGAACCGTATATTCAAATGAGCCTGTTTCCGGTCTGTTGGAAGGAACATTTTGTGCTATGCCCTGATACACCTCATATAAGGCACGCCATGTCTGGGGTCCTACCATGCCGTCGGGCGTAAGCTGCATAGCACGCTGGAACGCGGTGACGGATTGCTGCGTTCCGCTGCCAAATACGCCGTCCTGTGCCGGTGCGGAAACACTGGGATAGTATTCGGATATTACATTTAAAAGATACTGCAGTGTAATCACGTCGGGTCCTCTGGAACCCTGCCGCAGCACTGAGGAGGGAGGAACGGTTCCGATTCCCAGAGTGTTTCCTTCGCTGTCCAAATCGGAGAGCCTTGTCACGGCAGCATACAGACTGGAAATTTTATACCATGTTGCTTTGCCCACAATGCCATCAGGAGAAAGCCCAAAAATGCGTTGGAAGCTGGTCACGGCATTTTTGGTGCTGTCGCCGAAGGTACCCGTCTCGTCGGTGATAGCGGGAATGGCAGGATAATTTCTACGAATTCTGTTCAGATAAGTCTGAATGGTCTGCACATCAAGTCCGGTGCTGCCGCTTCTTAAAGGCGTCCCGGGATAAGAAGAAAGAACGCCGGTTATGATGTTGGTTTCTGCGATTTCTACATCATCAGGATAATAAGAGCGCAGAATTTCGATGGGCGTCAATCCTCTGTTTGCCAGAGTGACCGTCCCCCATTGCGACATCCCCTGACAGGAAGCAGTAGTGCCATTGCAGAAAGAAGTAAAATAAGGCGCGTTCTGCCCCTGTCTGCGGACATACTGGTTGAAAATTCTGTCCACAATTCTGCTGATGGAGTCATAAATCGGACGCCCGTATACAAAATACTGGTCGTAAGCGGTACTGTTTGTGATATCGAAGTTGTAGCCGCGGCTTCTGTACCACTCCGTATAAATCCGATTCAGCGCAAAGGTGATGATGGCGTAGATATTGGCTGTCAGAGCCGTTTCGGGCCAAGTAGGGTAAATTTCGCTGCTTGCTACATTTTTGACATAATCGGGAAAGGAAACCTGTACATTGGCAGCGGATGCACTCGGTGCTCCGAGATGAACCGTAATGGGGTTCGGGATTACGACCTGACGCAGTACATACGGCGTTGCTGTAGAGCCTTCCTGATTGCGTTGTTCCTGCATGGAGACAGCGGGCTGTCCGATGGTGATTTCTGCTTGTGTTGAACGGCGCTGTGTCTCCTGCATGGGAATCAGCGAAATCGGCAGCGAGGCGGTTTCACCATCAAAAATGGGAATATCCGAGACCAGAAGTGAATTAAAGCCTGCAGCCTGTGCAAGCACGCTGTAATTTACGTAGGGCGTTCCTGCGTAGTACTGATTTAAGGAAAAGCTTTTATCTACGGTTTCCAGGGGCATAGCCTCTGTTTCTCCGCTTTCGTCAGTTGTCAGCGTATAGACAGTATTGCCCATATCATCTAAAATCTGAATCCGCACACCACTTAAAGGTACGGCTTCCTGGGCTGTCCGTGCCTGTATGCTTAAATAGCCGATAGCCATAGGATGCAATTCTCCTTGTTTTTAAATTTATCGATTACAATATTATATGAATGCAGGGGAAAACGGTAACAGGTATATGGCGTCAAAAAAATCTTGACTTAAAGTAGGCTTTAAGTATTAAAATTGAAATACAGGTTAGCATCTGGCGGCCGGAATGAGGATAACATTGCGAAAGGATGAGGAAGAATGAGGGAGCGTCTGCTTACAGATAAGGGATATGATGTTTACGCTTCAGCAGTTGACCGCATCGAAGAGCTGCTTCGCACTGTAGAAAAAGCACATACAAAAGTACCTGTTGTTGTCGGAATAGACGGGCGCTGTGGAAGTGGCAAGACTCATTTTGCGGAATTGCTGGAAAAGCATTTTTCCTGTAATATTGTGCATGTGGATGATTTTTATCTGCCCTTGGACAGGCGCGCAGCAGATTGGATGTCTGTTTCCGGCGGCAATATAGATTTTGAGAGGCTTCTTGTAGAAGTGCTGCTTCCTCTCAGAGAAGGCAGACAGACCTTTTACCGGCCTTATAGCTGCAGAGAGGGACAATACAAAGAGGCTTGGGAACTGCAGGAGAAGCCCCTTATCGTGGTGGAGGGCGGTTACTGCAGCCATCCGCTTCTTGCCGGACAGTATGACCTGCGGCTGTTTTTTACCTGTTCCAAAGAGGAGCAGGAAAGGCGGCTGAAAGCGAGGGAGGGAAGCAGATATGAAGCCTTTGTGGAACGGTGGATTCCTTTGGAGGAGATGTATTTTGCACATTATGCAATAGAAGACCGGAGCAGTCTTATCGTAAACACAGACGGATTATTTTAAGGCAATTAATAAGGTATCTGTACAGACAATAAATGAACACGACTGTAACTGCGTGGATATGGAGGAGATTATGGAACAGACAAATGGAAAGAAACAATTAAAGACAATGGTTTTGGCAGCCATGCTGCTGGCGGTGGGCATTGTACTGCCCTTTTTCACAGGACAGATACCACAGATTGGGAATATGCTTCTGCCTATGCATATTCCGGTGCTTGTATGCGGCCTGATTTGCGGATGGCAGTACGGCGGCATTGTGGGTTTTATCCTGCCTTTGCTGCGCTATGTGCTTTTTACAACGCCGCCCATGCCAAATGGAATTGCCATGGCGTTTGAATTGGCGGCTTATGGCGCAATCGTCGGATTTCTTTACAACCGTTCGCGCTGGCAGTGTATCGTATCTCTGTACCGCTCCCTGATTATTGCCATGATAGGCGGGCGTATCGTATGGGGCGCAGTCCGCGTGGTAATGCTCGGCACTATGGGAAATGCTTTTTCATGGAAAATGTTTATGGCGGGCGCCTTTTTAAATGCGATTCCCGGGATTATCCTGCAGCTTGTCTTTATTCCGGCGCTGATGCTGGTTCTGAACAGGACGGGGCTTGTGCATTTTCATAAAATGAAAAAGGAAAAGGTGCATGTCGGCGGTAATGAAACTGCTGACGAATGAATTTGTGTAGGAAATCGAAAATGTAAAACAAGGTAGAAGGAGGAATGTAACATGCTTTACAAGGAGTATCAGGATTTAAAGCTTTCAGCGCTTGGATTGGGCGCTATGCGTCTGCCGGTAGTGGACGGTGACGACGCTAAAATTGACGAGGAAAAGACCGCTGAGATGGTTGCCTGCGCGATGGAAAAGGGAATCAAGTATTATGACACTGCTTGGGGCTATCATGACGGCAATTCTGAATTGGTTTTAGGAAAAATTTTGAGCGGTTATCCGCGGGAAAGCTATTATCTGGCGACAAAATTCCCCGGCTATGACCTCTCCAACATGGGAAAGGTGGAGGAGATATTTGAACGTCAGCTTGAAAAATGCCGTGTGGAATACTTTGACTTTTACCTGTTCCACAATGTGTGCGAGATGAATATCGACGCATATTTGGACGAGAAATACGGCATATTTGCATACTTAATGAAACAGAAAGAGAACGGCCGCATACGGCATCTCGGTTTTTCGGCACATGGAAGCTATGATATTATGAAGCGTTTTCTGGATGCCTACGGTGAGCATATGGAGTTCTGCCAGATTCAGCTCAACTGGCTGGACTGGAGTTTTCAGGATGCAAAGGCGAAGGTGGAATTGTTAAAGGAGTACGGAATTCCCGTATGGGTGATGGAGCCTCTGCGGGGTGGACGGCTAGCTGCCCTTCCCGAGACGGATGCGGCAAAATTGAAGGCGTTGCGGTCGGATGAGGGAATACCGGCGTGGGCGTTCCGCTTCCTGCAGAAGATACCGGAGGTAAAAGTGGTGCTTTCGGGTATGTCGAGCATGGAGCAGCTTCAGGACAATATTCACACCTATGAGACGGATAAGCCCTTAAATGATGAGGAAATGAAGGCCCTGCTTGGCATTGCGGAGGAAATGGTAAAGAAAGACAGCCTGCCCTGTACAGCATGTCACTACTGCGTGAGTCATTGTCCGAAAGGGCTGAATATTCCGGAACTGATTGAATTGTATAATGAGCATTGCTTCACCGGAGGCGGCTTTATCGCACCTATGGCGCTGATGGCGGTTCCCAAGGAGAAACTGCCTTCCGCCTGCATTGGCTGCAAGAGCTGTGAAGCTGTATGCCCGCAGCAGCTCAAGATTTCGGCGGCAATGTCGGATTTTACACAAAAACTGGGAATGAACTGATATGACGGCGGAGTTACTGGAAGAGCTTAAAAAAATCACGCCGGAGGAAGAAAATATTTTGGCGGGCAGGACGGAAATTGAAAAGGAAATCTATATGTCTGCCGAGGAAGATATCGTTGACGCACGAAAACTACTGGAGGCAGGGAAACTGATTCAGGCGAGAACCCATACGCGGTTTGTGTATTTTCCGAAGCATACTCACAATTATATCGAAGTCATCTATATGTGTGCGGGCAGCACCCGCCACATCATAGATGACGCTGATGTGGTTCTACAGGAGGGCGAGCTTTTGTTCCTCAACCAAAAGGCGGTACAGGAGATATATCCGGCGGGAGAAAATGACATAGCAATCAATTTTATTATCCTGCCGGAGTTTTTTGACTACAGCCTTAAGATGATGGGGGAGGAAAAGAACCAGCTCAGGGATTTTGTGATTGACTGCCTTAAGGGTGAAAATGTGACCTCAGGCTATATGCACTTTAAGGTGGCGGACATTCTTCCGGTGCAAAATCTGGTGGAAAATCTGATATGGTCCGTCAAAAACCGGCAGCCCAACAGACGAAGCATCAATCAGGCGACAATGGGTCTTCTTTTTCTCCAGTTGATGAATCATTTAGACCGCATGGAGATGAGTGCAGAAAGCGGGCAGCAGCGGATTGCGATTGCTGTGCTGGATTATATCGAAGAGCATTATCGGGACGGTGGGTTATCAGAGCTTGCGGGACAGCTTCATTATGATTTTTACTGGCTTTCCAAGGAAATTAAAAAAATAACGGGAAAGACCTACACGGAGCTTTTACAGGAAAAACGGCTGAATCAGGCGGCATATCTCTTAGAGCATACGGCAATGTCTGTCGCGGATATCGCCGTGGCGGTAGGGTATGACAATATCAGTTATTTCCACCGCATTTTTGATAAGCGTTACGGTATGACACCGCGCAGATACCGGATGCGGTAACGTGTGGCAAATAAGGACACTTTTTTAAACAAAAAGTGTTCTTTTTTTATTGCCTGATTTTAGATAAAATGAAAAAAACGGGAGGGTATGGAATGAAAAAGTATTATCTTGCAGTTGATATTGGTGCTTCCGGCGGGCGGCATATACTGGCACATCAGGAGAACGGAAAAATTATCACAGAAGAGGTGCACCGTTTCCCAAATGGTATGTTGGAAAAAGACGATGAGCTGGTGTGGGATACAGACAGGCTTTTTGCAGAAATCCTTACCGGCATGAAAAAATGCAGAGAGCTTGGGAAGATACCTGCGAGCATGGGGATTGACACATGGGCGGTGGATTTTGTGCTTCTTGACGAGGTGGATAAGAAAATCGGCAATGCGGTGGCTTACCGCGACGGCAGGACGAAGGGCATGGATAGAAAGGTGTACGAAAGCGTGGATGAGGCAGCACTGTATGCGGCGACGGGAATCCAGAAGCAGCCGTTTAACACCATTTATCAGCTTATGGCGTTAAAGGAGAAAAAGTCGGAACAGCTAAAGGCGGCGAAAAAGCTTTTGCTGATTCCCGACTACCTTCATTTTCTTCTTACGGGCAGGGCGGCGTCAGAGTACACCAATGCTACAACCACACAGTTGGTAAGCCCGATGACAAAGACTTGGGACGATGAACTGATAAACAGACTGGGTTATCCCAAAGAGATTTTTCAGGATATCCTGATGCCTGGCAGCAGGCTTGGCAGTTTGCGAGAGGAAATTCAAAAAGAGGTGGGGTATGATTGTCAGGTGGTGCTTCCCGCAACCCATGACACCGGTTCGGCGGTTGTTGCGGTGCCGGAGGAAGAGGGGGAAATGCTCTATATCAGTTCAGGCACATGGTCGCTGATGGGGACAGAGCTTGCAGCGGCAGACTGTTCCTCCGAGAGTAGGCTGCATAACTTGACGAACGAGGGTGGCTATGACGGGCGCTTCCGCTATCTGAAAAATATTATGGGACTTTGGATGATACAGTCCGTAAAAAAGGAAATAGGCGGAAATCTGGGTTACGGAGAAATCTGTGATATGGCTTCGCAAAGTGAAATTGCATCTATTGTAGACTGCAATGACGACTGTTTTCTTGCGCCCAAAAGCATGACAGAGCAGGTGCAGGAGGCATGCCGTCAATCGGGACAGCAAGTTCCGGAAGGCATTGCGCAGGTGGCGGCGGTTATCTACAACAGTCTTGCGAAATGCTATGCGGAAGCCATAGAGGAAATTGAAGAGAGGACGGGCGTACACTATTCCAATTTTCATATAGTGGGTGGCGGTGCAAATGCGGACTATTTAAACCGCCTTACTGCCAAAGCGACAGGAAGAACCGTCTATGCGGGACCCGTGGAGGCGACTGCAATCGGAAACATAGCAGCGCAGATGATAACGGCGGGTGAACTGGCGGATTTACAGGAGGCAAGGCATGTAATAGGGCAGTCCTTCCCCATCGTGCAGTATACTCCCTAAAATGAATAATTACGACCTTGTTTTCCGAAAACATTCATCACAAACAAAGAAAGGAAGAGCGAAAATGAATCAAAAGGAAACTTATCAGGCAGCGAAAGAGATGTATGCGACAATCGGGGTGGATACCGACGCCGCCATGGAAAGATTAAGGGAGATTCCAGTTTCCCTGCACTGCTGGCAGGGGGATGACGTGACGGGCTTTGACCATGAGGGCCCTCTGACCGGCGGTATCCAGACCACAGGGAATTATCCGGGAAAGGCAAAGACGCCGGAGCAGCTTATGCAGGACATAGATATGGCGCTTTCCCTGATGCCAGGAAAGAAAAAACTGAATCTGCATGCAAGTTATGCCATTTTTGAAGATGGAGAACATGCAGACCGCAATGAACTTGCGCCGAAGCATTTTGCAAAATGGGTGGCATTTGCAAAAGAAAGAAACATGGGAATTGATTTTAATCCAACCTTCTTTTCTCATGATAGAATAAAGGATGGTCTGACGCTCTCAAGTCCGGACGAGGAGACGAGAAGGTTCTGGATAGAACATGGTAAGGCATGTATCCGCATATCGGAATATTTTGCAAAAGAGACGGGAACGCCCTGTGTCATGAATATCTGGACGGGCGACGGCTATAAGGACATTCCGGCGGACAGAATGGCGCCCCGTATGCGCTACAAGGATTCCATTGAGCAGATTTTAGCGGAGCCTTATGACAAGAAGCTGGTGAAGCCTTGTGTGGAATCCAAGGTGTTTGGCATTGGCGTGGAATCCTTTACGGCTGGCAGCGCGGAATTTACCTTGAGTTTTGCGGCAACGCATGAGGGCTGCCTTCCACTGATGGACAACGGACATTACCACCCAACGGAGTTTGTGTCCGATAAAATTCCGGCGCTATTGTGCTTTTATCCGGAAATTGCGCTGCATATCACGAGACCGGTGCGTTGGGACAGTGACCATGTAGTGCTCTTTGATGATGAAACGAAGGAGATGGCAAAGGAAATTGTCCGCTGCAATGCCTTGAACCGTGTCTACATGGCACTTGATTATTTTGACGCAAGCATCAACCGGATAGCGGCGTGGGTGGTCGGCTTCAGAAGCTGGCAGAAGGCGCTGCTTGGCGCGCTTTGTACACCGAACGATATGCTTGCAAGGCTGCAGGATGAAAACCGTATGACAGAGCTGATGGTATGGCAGGAAGAACTGAAAAACTATCCCTTTGGGGCAGTTTGGACAGAATACTGCGAACGCTGTGGTGTAACAGCGGACAAGAGCTGGCTTGAGACCGTGAAAAAATACGACGAGGAAGTATTGCGGAAACGGTAAGGGCAATTTATAATTTTAAGAAAGGAACGGATATCAAAATGAAATTCTTGGAAGCAGAATTTGTACAAGGCTTTATCAGAATGGCAAATGACGGCTGGGAGCAGGGCTGGCATGAGAGGAATGGCGGCAATCTGTCCTACCGCGTAAAGCCGGAAGAAGTGGAGAGTGTAAAGGAAAATTTCAGCGTTAAAGAATGGCAGCCAATCGGTACGTCAGTGCCCGGGCTTGCCAGTGAGTACTTTTTGGTGACAGGAAGCGGAAAGTATTTCAGAAATGTTATTATCAAGCCGGAAGATTCTATCTGTATGATTGAACTGGATGAAAACGGGGAAAACTACCGAATTGTATGGGGACTTGTGAATGGCGGCAGACCCACCTCCGAACTGCCAACCCATCTGATGAATCATGAGGTGAAAAAGGAAGTGACAGGCGGAAGGTATCGGGTTATCTACCATGCCCACACCACAAATGTGATTGCCCTTACTTTTGTGCTGCCGCTGTCAGATGAGGTATTTACGAGGGAGTTATGGGAAATGGCGACGGAATGTCCCGTGGTATTTCCCGGTGGAATCGGTGTTGTGCCATGGATGGTGCCGGGCGGCAGGGAGATTGCAGTGGAGACCAGCCGTCTGATGAAGGAATATGATGCGGCAGTCTGGGCACACCACGGCTTGTTTGCTGCAGGCGAGGATTTTGATTTGACATTTGGGCTTATGCATACCATTGAGAAGGCGGCTGAGATTCTGGTAAAGCTTTTGTCCATGCAGCCAAACAAACGGCAGACCATTTTACCGGACGATTTCAGAAAACTGGCGAAGGATTTTAAGGTGACGCTGCCGGAGAAATTTTTATATGAGAAGTAAAAAATAAAATATAAAATTAAAGGAGAAGTAATTATGGCAAACAGATTTGTACTCAACGAGAC
>CAMWLB010000116.1 GCA_947174985.1 uncultured Lachnospiraceae bacterium
GTATCCTCCGTCACATACTTCTTAAGCTGTCTGATGCACAACTGCGTAGTCTCGTGCATACCGGTTCCAAAAGCAGTTCCCGGGTCAATATGCAGCACCATTTTCTGCTCTGCCGCGGGCTCTGCTTCTTCCCATGAGGGGATTACCAAAATGTCATCTATATAAAACTGATGAAAATATTGTTTCCAGTTGTTAATCCAGTCGATGTCATCGGTTTCGCCCACCGTCACGGTGCCTTCTCCGATTTCAGCAAAGAGACGGATATCAGAAAGCGCCTCCTCCACATTGGCAAGAAGTGTTTCCCTGTCCGTGGTTACACCATTCACCTGCAGGCTCCCGTCCTCATTTTCCTCCACGAAAAAACTCAGATACGCGATGCCGTCGTCCTCCTGCATCTCGGGCATAATGTCCACAAACATCTGCTCTTTTTCCCATGCGGACAGAGGCACATGATCCTCTATCTGTGCGCCCTCCAGACCTATATCATACAAACTGCTGATAATGATATCCTCTGCATCGGTGATCGTCTTTATCCTAAGCTGTAGCCACTTCATCGTGATATCCGCCTCTCCTTCTGCTTTTCATACTCTGTTTATTGTAGCCGCTTCCTTTTTTTCTGTCAATCAGGCAGCTTCTGCCGTTGTAATTACCGCCTCGGCGCCATACCCAGAATCCTGCCTGCAAACTCGTTGAAATTCTGTGTCTGTAAGATGATGCGCCCTGGGCCCACCAGCTTTGTCAAAAACAGGCCTTCTCCGCCGAAGAATATATTACCCAGTCCCTTCACCATTTCAATTTCATAAGAAACCGTTCTCTCAAAGGCAACCACATTGCCCGTGTCCACCTTAAGCACTTCTCCGGGTGCAAGGACGCGCTCTACCCTGTCACCGTCGATTTCCAGAAAAGCCATGCCCTGTCCGGTAAGCTGCTGCAGGATAAAACCCTCGCCGCCAAACAGACCTGCCGTGAAACGTTTTGTAAAAGTTACACTAAGCTCCACGCCCTGCTGTGCGCACAAAAATGCACCCTTCTGACAGATAAGACCGCCGCACGCTCCAACGTCAACCGGCATAACCTCGCCTGCAACTGTTGACGCAAAAGCGATGTATGTACCCGGCATCTGCGCCGTGTAGTTAGCCATAAAAAGCGACTCTCCGGCAAACATCCTGCCTATGCTCTTTCCCACGCCTCCCCGCATGTTGGACGTCATGGTAATGCCGTCGCTCATCCACGCCATACCTCCTGACTGCGTATACATAGACTCGCCCGCCGCGTCAAACTGCACCTGTACCGCCGGCATAGTATTTCCAATAATTTGATACCTCATATTCTTCTCCTCCTCCATTCTGCCGTATCATACGGCACTTTGTAATCACTCCTTTATTATATACGATGAAAAGGCTTCCGTCAGCATCAAATTTCACCTGTTTCTTGCTTTTCCATACCGCTATGCACATGAAAAACCCGCGACGGCTGCCGCGGGTTCATATCCTACTTCCATATTTTTTTCTTCTTTTTTCCACCGCTGTCATTGCCCGACGGATCGTTTTGTGAAACCCGCTTGGCGGCATTCAGCGTATCGCCGCTCTCCGCGTCAAACTGCTTCAAAAGCTCCTTCGCCTCGTGTGACAGCTTATCCGGAACCTGTACCACCAAGGTAACATAGTGGTCGCCCCTCACATCCTTGTTGCGCGGTGTGGGAACACCTTTTCCTTTCAGACGTACCTTGGTATCGGTCTGGGTCCCCGGCTTCACGTCGTAAACTACCTTGCCGTCCACCGTATCTATCACAACCTCACCACCCAAGGCCGCTATCGCAAAGGACATCGGCACTGTGGAATAAATATTGAAATCCTGCCGCTGGAAAATCGGGTGGCGTCCCACAATCACTTCCACACGGACATCGCCGCGCGGTCCGCCGTTGATTCCGGGCTCGCCCAACCCGGGCAGCCTTGTGTACTGCCCATTGTCAATGCCTGCCGGGATATCCACCATATAACGCTTCCGCATCGGTACAAAGCCCTCGCCGCGGCACTCCGGACATTTTTCCTTGATAATCTTTCCTGTTCCCTGACAGTCGGGACATGCCTGCACATTCCGAACTGTTCCAAAGAAGGACTGCTGGGTAAATACCACCTGTCCCTTACCGCCGCACCTGCTGCAGGTTTCAGGACTGGTCCCCGGCTTTGCGCCGCTTCCGTTACAGGTCTTACAGGTTTCTTTTACTGTCAGTTCGATTTCCTTCTCGCATCCGAAAATGGCTTCCTCAAAAGTGATTCGCAGACTGGTGCGCAGATTAGCCCCCTTCATCGGACCGGTACCTCTGCCACTCGTTCTGCGCCCGCCGAAGAAATCGCCGAATATATCTCCGAATATATCGCTGAAGTCCATACCGTTGAAGTCGAAGCCGCCGGCTCCTCCTGCCCCGTCAAAGGCTGCATGGCCGAACTGGTCATACTGACGCCTCTTTTCCGGATCACTCAAAACAGCATATGCCTCCGATGCTTCCTTAAACTTTGCCTCAGCCTCTGCATCCCCGGGATTCATATCCGGATGATATTTCTTGGCCAAAACACGATATGCCTTTTTCAAAGCCGCATCGTCTGCATTTTTATCCACGCCTAACACTTCATAGTAATCACGTTTTTGTTCTGCCATAACATCCTCACCGCCATAACAAAGTAATTTCCGGGGCGGCAAAGCCGCCCTGGAATCACCTGCCAGTTTCTTTTTTTACTCTTTTATCTATTGTATGTCATTTTATACTTCGCGGAAGTCACCGTCAATCACATCGTCCTCCGGTGCGCTTCCGGCATTTGCTGCCGCGCCTCCCATATCGGGACCTGCTGCGCCCTGTGCGCCCTGCATGGATTCATACATCTTTGCAAATACGCTCTGTGCGCTGTTCATCAGCTTCTCTCTCGCCGCCTTCAATTCATCAACCTCGCTGTCGGAAAGCTCTTTGTCCTTGGTTCTCTCAAGCAGCTCCTTCACTGCGTCGATTTCCGTCTGCACCTTTGCCTTCTCGTCGGCGCTTACCTTATCACCCACATCATTTAATGCCTTTTCTGTCTGGAATACAATTGCGTCCGCGTCATTTCTTGCGTCGATTGCTTCCTTGCGCTTTCTGTCCTGCGCCTCAAACTCGGCTGCTTCCTTTACCGCTTTCTCGATATCAGCGTCGGACATGTTAGAGCCTGCTGTAATGGTAATGTGCTGCTCTTTTCCTGTTCCCAAATCCTTTGCGGAAACATTTACAATACCGTTTGCATCGATATCGAAAGTAACTTCAATCTGAGGGATTCCTCTGGGTGCAGGCGGAATACCGTCCAGTCTGAACTGTCCTAAGGACTTATTATCCCTTGCAAACTGCCTCTCACCCTGCAGCACATTGATTTCAACAGAGGTCTGGTTGTCTGCCGCTGTGGAGAATACCTGGCTCTTCTTGGTAGGAATCGTTGTATTTCTTTCAATCAGTCTGGTTGCAACGCCGCCCATGGTCTCGATGGACAGAGACAGCGGTGTAACATCCAAAAGCAGGATATCGCCTGCACCCGCATCGCCGGCCAGCTTACCGCCCTGTACGGAAGCGCCCAGTGCAACACATTCATCGGGATTTAAGCTTCTGTTCGGCTCCTGTCCGGTGAGCTGTCTTACCTTTTCCTGTACGGCAGGAATACGGGTGGAACCGCCTACCAGAAGTACCTTGCTGATATCGGAAGAAGTAAGCCCTGCATCCTTTAATGCGTTCTGTACGGGAATTGCTGTCTTTTCTACCAAATCATGGGTCAGTTCGTCAAACTTAGCCCTTGTCAAGTTCATATCAAAATGCTTGGGACCTTCTGCTGTCGCTGTGATGAAGGGCAGGTTGATGTTTGTGGTAGTTGCGGAAGAAAGCTCCTTCTTTGCCTTCTCTGCCGCCTCCTTCAATCTCTGCATTGCCATCTTATCGCCGGATAAGTCAACGCCTTCCTGCTTCTTAAACTCAGCAAGCATCCAGTCAATTACTTTGTTATCAAAATCATCGCCGCCCAGATGGGTGTCGCCGTTGGTTGCCTTTACCTCGATAACGCCGTCGCCGATTTCAATGATGGAAACATCGAAGGTACCACCGCCAAGGTCATATACCATGATTTTCTGCTCTTTTTCATTTTCAAGTCCGTAAGCCAATGCCGCTGCCGTAGGCTCGTTAATAATACGCTTTACTTCCAGACCGGCAATCTTGCCCGCGTCCTTGGTTGCCTGACGCTGTGCGTCATTAAAGTATGCAGGAACGGTGATAACCGCTTCTGATACCTTTTCTCCCAGATAATTTTCTGCGTCTGCTTTCAGCTTCTGCAGTATCATGGCTGAAATCTGCTGCGGCGAATACTTCTTGTCGTCAATGGTGCGTCCATTCGCGGTTCCCATATCTCTCTTGATGGAGGAAATGGTTTTCTCCGCGTTGGTAACTGCCTGACGCTTTGCAGGCTCTCCTACAAGCCTCTCGCCTGTCTTTGTGAAAGCCACAACGGACGGTGTCGTCCTTGCGCCTTCCGTATTTGCAATAACAGTCGGCTTACCACCTTCCATTACGGCAACACAACTGTTTGTTGTTCCTAAGTCAATACCAATAATTTTGCTCATTTTAAAGCCCTCCTGTATTTTTACACTTTCCAAATCTGTTGCTTTATTCTGTCACAGCTACCATGCTGTGTCTGACCACCACATCGTGATAGGTGTATCCCTTTTGCAGCTCCTGGGCGATAACTCCCGACTCGTATTCTTCACTCTCCACCTGCATAACTGCATTGTGGAATTCCGGATTAAACTCTTTGCCCAGCGCCTCAATGGGCTTGACACCCAGCTTATCCAGTTCTCCTACAAGTTGCTTGTATATCATATTCATTCCCTCGGCAAAGGCGCCGCCCCTTTCCTCTTCGGGAATGCTTCCCAGTCCTCTCTCAAAATTATCCACTACCGGAAGAATTTTTTCGATAACACTCTTTGCGCCAACCTCATACATGGCTGCTTTTTCTTTTTCGGTACGCTTGCGGAAATTTTCAAATTCCGCCATCTGGCGTTTACCCTGTCCTCAAGCTCCTCTATCTTCTGCTTAAAAGCTTCTTCCTTCTTATCCTTTTTTCTGCCTTTTCCAAAAAGGCCCTTATCGCCCTCGGCTGCTTCCTCTTCTCCGGCTTCCGTCTGTCCGTCTGCTGCTTCCTGGCCGCCGTCCTCTTTCTCTCCATCCGCTGCGGATTCCTCTTCCGCCTGTGGACAAGCCTCTTCCTTTGCAGCTTCGTCCTCAGCCTGCTCTTTACTCTGCTCTTCTTCCAATATTTCTTTTTCCTGCTTTGCCATAAGCCATTTCCTTTCCCTTGTTAAGCTGTGCTACTTTCTTTTATATAAATCATCAAGTTGATGCATCAGCGTCTTCAGTGTGCTGATTACCTTGTCATAATCCATTCGCTTGGGACCTATAATTCCTATGGTGCCCTTCATGCCTTCGTCCAATTCGTAGGTGGCCGTTACCACGCTACAATCCTTCATATTCTGAATCGGGCTTTCATTTCCTATATACACCTGAATCCCTGTATTGCTTTCATCTGCCAGTGTCTCCTGTACCAGCGCTGACAATGCCTGCTTCTCCTCAAAGGCGCCGATTAGCTCGCTTGCCTTCGCATTGTCGGAAAGCTCCGGATATTTAAAAATATTGTTAGTGCCGCTGGTATATATTTCTAAATCATCGGCTTCCCTTATCACTTCAGCAACTGCATCCAAAACCTCGCCTACAATGGCTTCATGTATACCTGCCTGCTGCTTCAGCGCTGCAATCAGTCCCAAGTTGATTTGTTCAATCGGAAGCCCGTTCAAATGCGTGTTGAGGAGCATGTTGAGCTTTAAGAGCGTTTCGTCGTCCAGACCATCCGGCACATGGAGCACATGATTTTTGATTACATTGCCTTCCATTACGATAACCGCCAGAATCTGTCCCATGTCCACTCGCGACAACTGGATAAACTTTATCTTGTTGCGGTGAATCTGCGGAGCCGAAATCATGGTTGCGTAGTTGGTATTCTGCGCCAGCACCCGCGCCACCTGCTTTAAGAGCGCTTCCATCTTGTCTTCTCTCTCGAGAAGCATCCCCTTCATTTCCTCTATTTCTTTTTCCTTTTCCTCCAGCATGGTATCTACATACAGCCGGTACCCCTGATCAGAAGGAATCCTTCCCGCTGAGGTGTGAGGCTGGACAATATATCCCAGTTCCTCCAAATCCGCCATCTCATTTCTGATGGTAGCAGAGCTTAAATTCAAATCCGTGTACTTGGAAATTGTCCTGCTGCCCACCGGTTCTCCGGTTTCCAGATAGTTGCGGATAATAGCCTGCAGTATTTTCTTTTTGCGTTCATCAAGCTGCATGCCTTATCCCTCCTAATCCAACTGTCCGACAGCTTTTTCGTCTTATTAGCACTCATTTAGAAGGAGTGCTAATATCTTCTTACCATAAAATAGCACTTAGCCCTAATGATGTCAACCGCTTTTCTGTAAATTAATTCTAAAAAATATATAAAAAGGATGCTCCTCCCCATTAATTATGATTTCATGGTTTAGAGCATCCTATCCTTTTACTTATGTACTTTTAGCTTAAATATAGAAGCTTCCTGCTTCCTTTCCGTTGATAACATAGTAAGCCATACCATCTTCAGGCTTTACATAGAGCTCAACGGACTTGAAGTCTGCTGCTTTTTGTTTTAAGTCATACTTCCATACATCCTTGGCGATTTTTACCAAATCATCCGTTGTATAGGACTTACCGCCAAACTGTACATTCATGCTGACCTTTAATTCTGTCTTGCTGCCGGGCTTTCTGCCTCTCTTGGCAGGCGCTGCTTTTGCTGTCTTGGTCGTCTTGGTTGTTTTAGTAACTTTTTCTGCTTTCGCCTCTGCCTTTGCAGGTGCTGCTTTTTCTTCTGTTACTGCTTTTTCAGCTTTTACAGGTGTTACTTTTGCTTCTGTAGCTGCTTCCTTAGCAGCCGTTTTCTTTGCAGGCATATTAATCCTCCTTTTGCCCAGAACACATTTTGTTTCTTATTTTTTCATTCCCTTTATATATTACAAGGTTTACCCTTATTCAGAGTGTAATACATATTTTCTATCTTGTCAAATAAAACACAGATTAATGTGCAAGTGACGCCGACAGAGGAACACTTTCCTATTCAGACGCGCTCTCGCTCTATAAAAACGCAGCGGACGCTAGGCTCGACAGAACCTCGCCAAGCGCCGGCGTTTTTAAAAGGTCTGAATAGGAAGGTGTTCCGCCGCAGGCTGAAAGTTGCAAACGGGTTACAAACAAAAATACGCAATCACTACAATTCCCAGTATAATACGGTACCAGCCAAACACTTTAAAGTCATGTTTTTTAATATAAGAGAGCAGGAATTTAATTACAATAACGGAGACGATAAATGCGGTCAGCATAGCAGCTAAAAGAGCTGCTAATTCTATGGTGGTAAAATGGAAACCGAATTTTACTATTTTCAAAAGGCTTGCGCCGAACATCACCGGAATGGCAAGGAAAAAAGTAAATTCTGCTGCAACGGAACGAGATACGCCGATAAGCAGGGCTCCTACGATGGTTGCGCCAGAGCGGGAGGTACCCGGGAAAACCGCCGCGATTAACTGGAATACGCCTATCATCAAAGCAGTCTGATAAGAAATTTCCGCAAGCGTTCTGATCTTGGGATTTTTCCCCTTGTTCCAGTTTTCTATTGCAATAAAGGCAATACCAAACACGATGAGTGCGCCCGCCACCACATACCAGTGATAAAACAACGCATCCAGCACATCATCAAATAAAATACCGATAACGGCAGCCGGTACACATGCCACCAGAATCTTAAACCAAAGCTGCATAGTATCCATTTTCACATAGGCAAGAGGCCCCTGTTTCGTGTAACCGCCGCCCTTTTTGCAAAAGGGCCAAATCTGTTTAAAAAAGAGCACCACCACCGCAAGAATCGCGCCAAGCTGAATTACCACTTCAAACATTTCGAAAAAGTTTTCGGAAACATTGTCAAACTTTACAAACTCCTCCAACAGAATCAAATGCCCCGTGCTGCTGATGGGAAGCCATTCCGTGATGCCCTCCACGATACCGAAAAAAATCGCTTTTAAAATATCCAACATAAAAAATCTCTCCCTGTTATGAATCTAAATAATTCTGCAGAAGCTCAAAACATTCCTCCGCATCCGTATAGCCTTCCTGATAAAGCGCTTTTAATTTATTCGCGTCTTTTTCAATCCGTCCTACTTCACTTTTTTTCTTAGGGCGGATTATAAACGCCTGCCCGTTTTCCTTCTGAGCCTCCAGATATGCCATCGTATTGTTGTAGGCATTATGCCTCTCTGCCATAAGCTCATATACTTTGGGGTACTTTAAATAACGCAGTTTTATCACTCCAAGCTGACCGGAAGGCTTACGCACATAGCCCTCCTCTTTTGTCAGAATTACTACATTTTTCCGATTGCCGTCCAATATGGATTTTTTGATGGGTATTGCATCCGCAATCCCTCCATCCAGATACAGTCCATCGCCGATTCTGACATTGCGGGATACAAGCGGCAATGACGCCGACGCACGAACCGCATCAATGTCTTTTTTCATATCCTGTATCCTGAGATATTCCGCCCTGCCGGTTACAATATTCGTGACCACTGCATAAGCTTTGCCCTCATACCTGTCAAATGCCTGATAGTCGTATGGATTTAAATAGTCCGGTATCAGATGGTACGCTGTGTTGACATTGAACAAATCTCCTGTCGTCAAAAAACTGTGCACACTGCAGTATTTCCTGCTGTCAAGATAATCAATGCTGATATCCAAGGCTCTTCCTCTTTGGTTTGACAGATAGCTGCACATATGGCATGCCCCCGCCGAAACACCGTATACGCTGGAAAATAACAGCCCTTTATCCAAAAAGAAGTCCAGTACACCCGCCGTATAAACGCC
>CAMWLB010000117.1 GCA_947174985.1 uncultured Lachnospiraceae bacterium
CCCGTTCTGCATCCGGATAAGCTGCCCTTGCCTTGTGGAAAAGCTCCCTGAACTCTGGTACACAACCGCCGCATGCCTCAGAAAGCACAAGCTGCTCTTTCGGAACCGTAGCAAGCAAGGTGACGGAATCCTTACACACGGCGACTGCCACATAGGTTTCCCCCAGCCTGACTATCTGGATATATTTGCCGTTTCCGGCGGGACAGGTATCCACAACCTCTATATTGCTCCCCGAACGCTGTCCCTTCTGGTACCCGGCAAGCCATTTTGTCACAAACAAAGTGAGCGCCAGCACCAAAACAAAAATGATAAGTACCGTAATCAGCTCAGAAACCCTGTTTACAGCGCCCATTCCGGCAGCAAGCATCAGCCTATAACCTTCTTAACGGCTTGCAGCACACGATCCGCCTGGAAAGGCTTTACAATGAAATCCTTGGCGCCTGCCTGAATGGATTCAATAACCATCGCCTGCTGACCCATTGCCGAACACATAATAACCTTTGCATTGGCATCCGCCGCTTTGATACCCTTTAATGCAGCAATACCGTCCATTTCCGGCATGGTAATATCCATCAATACCAGATCAGGATGCAGTTCATTGTACTTTTCAACGCCTTTTGCACCATTTTCTGCTTCGCCAACCACATTATAACCATTCTTGGTTAAAATGTCCTTAATCATCATTCGCATAAACGCTGCATCGTCACAGATTAAAATATTGTTTGCCATATGTTTTCTCCTTATATGCTTTTTATCATTACTTGATAATTTCCGTTACTCTGATACCAAAGCTTTCTTCAATTACGATTACTTCACCTCTGGCTACAAATTTGCCGTTTACCAGAACATCTATCGGCTCTCCTGCGATACGATCCAGTTCAATGATTGTTCCAGGCGAAAAATCAAGTATTTCAGCAATGGATTTTGTGGTTCTTCCAAGCTCTGCCGTAACCTTCAGGGGAACATCCATAATCAATCCTATGTTCTCCGCTCCGGCAACAGACGCTGCATCTGTTGCAAAGTTCTGGAATTGCGCCGGCTGTACATTTACACTCTGCTGCGGCATTCCCATCGGAGGCTGCATGTACATGGGATTCATTCCCATAGGAGCCATTCCCTGCATGGGCATCCCCTGTATAGGCATTCCTTGCATCGGCATCCCCTGCATAGGCATTCCGTACATGGGATTCATTCCCATCGCCGCCTGTGGATCCATTCCCATAGCGGGCTGTGGCGCAGGCTGTACAGGTGCACTGCTTGGAGCCGGAGCCGGTGCGGGTGACGGCGCACTCGCCGATACCCCTCCCATTTGCTCAGACATAAAGGTTTCCACAATTTTCTTGGCAAAATCAACCGGATATAGCTGCATGATATTACTATCTACTAAATCCCCGATTTGCATCTGGAAGGATACCTTGACAAAGGTGCCTCCCAAAAAGGGAGAAATATCACTTCCATCATGGTACTCCGTTAAGTCTACGCGGCTTGCCTCCGGCGGACTGATATCAATCAACATGCCAAGCATGGTAGAAAGAGAGGTTGCAGAGGAACCCATCATCTGGTTCATGGCTTCGGAAATCGCACTCAAATGCAGCTCGCCCAATTCTCCTTCTGTATTGCTGCCATCTCCTCCCATCATCAGGTCAGTGATGATTTTAACATCTCGTTCCTTCAATACGAGAATATTAGTACCGTCAAGTCCTTCCGTATATTTAATTTGAATAAAAACACAAGGCTTTTCATATTCCGCCAGAACCGTATTCCAATTTGCCATGGAAACCGTCGGCGTCGTTATATTTACCTTTTGATTTACCAGCGAATACAAGGTGGTTGCCGACGAACCCATACTGATATTAGCAACCTCGCCTACGGCATCCTTTTCCACGTCTGACAAAAGACTCTCATCTATGGGTGGAACACTACTCCCACCTGCCGGACCTGTCGAATCAGCGCCTGCACTATCTGATAAATCCATTCCGTTTAATAAGGCATTTATTTCGTCCTGGGACAACATATCGTTCATGTTTTACTCCCCCTCTCTGATTACCGACATTACTCTGACCGCATAATTATCCTTGCTGGCACCCGGCAAAGCAGTAAATTTTCTGATATTCCCAACATAGACGGACAACTCACTGTCCACATGGGAATCCAGCCGTATAACGTCCCCTACCTGCAGATTTACAAAATCATTGACAGAAACCGTACTGTTGCCTAAAATCGCCTTTATCGGTATATCTACCCTGCGAATCAGAGATTCTATATGTTCTTCATAATCTTCGTTCTTCATTTCCTGCAGATTCGCATACCAGTATCTCGTATTCAGCCTATCCATAATGTCTTCCAACGTAAAATATGGAATACACATATTCATAAAGCCCTGTACATCGCCGATTTTAACATCAAGCGTAACCAACGCTACCATATCGTTCGGCGAAATAATCTGCACAAACTGCGGATTGGTTTCCAGCCGCTCCAGCATGGGGTTGATATCCATTACATTTTTCCACGGCTCCCGCATATGCTGCATACACACAACCAGAATCTTTTCGATAATAATCCGCTCTATTCGGGTAAAGTCCCTGCTCTTTTCAAGCGTTCCGCCCTCTCCGCCGAGCATGCGGTCAATAATAGCATACCCTAAATTGGGCGATAAATCTATAATAATATTGCCCGGAAGAGGTTCCAGACTGCCAATCCCCATAATAACCGGCGTTGACAGCGCGTTAAAAAATTCTGAAAAGGTCATAGCCTCCGAGCTCGCCACTTCTATCTGCACACTTTTCCGCATGTAAACCGGCAGATTTGTGGCCAGCAGTCTTCCATAATGTTCAAAAATAATTTCAAGGGTTCTGAGATGTTCCTTAGAGAACTTTGCCGGACGGCGGAAGTCGTAAACTCTCGTCTGCTTTTCTTCCTTTTCCTGGATTTGTTCCACATCCAGTTCTCCGGTAGAAAGAGCCGCGAACAGGTTGTCTATTTCACTTTGGGACAACACCTCACTCATCAAGCCCACCTCCTGTTTTCAAGCCATAATTCCGTAGTTGCATGGAGTAATCAGTGTCCTTTGCTGCTGACACTTACATCACCTTTACATCGCTGAATACGACTTTATAGATGAAATCGGAGTTATACAGCCTGCGCAGTCTTGCCAGTATCTCATTTTGGACTCCGGTGGTATCATTTTGGAACTCTTCCAATGTATAGGAAGATACCACCTCCAGAATTTCTCCTTTTAGTATACTCTCATTTTCCACCATTGTCTCGGAATATTTTTTGTAATCCTTGTGTGTCTTATCCATTTGAATCGATACTGCTAACTGCACATAATGCTGTTTGCCATCCTCACCGGTTTTCAAGAGAATCGTCATGGCATCTGCAATATTGTACGGCACACTGTCCTTAATAGACAACTGTGTTTCATCCGCGCCAAGATTCAGTTCCAAATCAAGAACTGCCGCAATCCTTCCCACCAGTGCCGTGGTACTCTTCATCGCCCCCGTTACACTGAACATCATAATCGCCGTCAGAACAATATTTACCACCAGCAGAGCAAGTATTAAAATTGACATTAAATTCTTTTTCATGACACCTGTCTGTCCTTTCTTTTATTGGTAATAACTCAAATTGTTATAGATACGGATTACCACCCTTCGGTTCTTTGCACGCCCCTCTTCGGTGGAATTGTCAGCTATCGGCACATATTCACCCCTGCCGGCATACTTTATCATCGCCGGGTCCAGATTTGTCGTTTCCAGAAAATAATTAAATACGGATAACGCCCTTGCGCAGCTCAATTCACTGTTGTCAGCATATCTGCCTCCGTTAAAAGGCACATTGTCCGTGTGTCCTTCAATCTCAATGACACTTCCAGCATACCTTTCGAGTATGATGCCGACTTTATCCAGCACCGGCTCTGCATCTGAGCGAATCTCCGCTTTGCCGGAATCAAAGAGTATCGCTCCCTTCAGGGTAAGCTCTACATACTGCGACGTAAAATCAATATCAATCGCACCCTCCAGATTGTTTTCCGCAACGCTCTCTTCAATTTTCTCCGCGAGCTGCTCCGACTCCGCGAGCTGCTGCGCTTCCATCTGCTTTAACGCTTCTGCAATGGTATCGGATTCAACAGGGTCTTCAAACTCATCGCCTTCCTTGTCCGCCGTCTTGCCCGTGCTGTTGATATATTCATCCAGCTCGTTCAACTGACTCACGCCATTGCTGACAAGCATACCGTCTCCGATGGCAGTCGCACCGCCGGAAAATATGGAAAAGGTCTGGGTAAAAGACTCCGCAATCGCCTTCAATTTGTCGGCATCTATCGTCGACATGGAAAAAAGAAGCACATAAAAGCATAGAAGCAGATTCATCAAATCGCCAAAGGTAGCCATCCACGCCGGGGAACCGGGCGGCGGCGTCTCCTCTTTACGCTTAGCCATCTACCTCACCTCCGTTATCATCCGGACTCTTGCGCTCGTCAGGAGCCATGAAGGACTTCAGTTTTTCTTCAATGACACGGGGATTCTCGCCCGCCTGTATGGAGAGAAGACCTTCTATCATAATCTCCTTCTGCATCATTTCCATGTCATTCTGCGCTTTCAGCTTGTTGGAAATCGGCGCACAAATCCAGTTTGCAAGTAAGGAACCATACAGTGTAGTAATCAACGCTGTCGCCATATTCGGTCCGATGGAGGAAGCATCCTCCATGTTATTTAACATGTTAACGAGACCTACCAAAGTACCAATCATACCCCAGGCAGGTCCCATGGAACCTACATTTTCCCAAAATCCGATTCTCGCCTTATGGCGGCTGTCCATGCTGACCAGTTCTGTTTCCATGATGGCACGCACCAGTTCCGGGTCCGTACCGTCTACAATAAGAAGAATTCCTTTTTTGAGGAATTCGTCATCCAGTTCACCGGCAGCCTCCTCCAAAGAAAGCAAGCCTTCCTTTCTCGCTACATTGGACAGATTTATAATGTTGTTTATCATCTCTGCTGTATTGTTCTTCGGCACCTTGAGTACCAGCGCAAAACTCTTGAGACCGCTCATAAAGGTCTGTATGGTATTAGCTGCCAGAACCGCCGAAAAAGCACCTCCGAAGGTAATTGCTACGGAAGGTACATCCCAGTAACTCGGCAAAGCCTGCAAACCACCACTGGTCGCAACGCCCACAAGAACCATAGCAAAACATACAACCAAGCCTAATATTGTTGCAATATCCACAAAACTTCACCTGCCATTCATTCTGTTTCATTTGTATGAATAATTGAAAAATTCACACCACTACACAGAAATGTCCTTTCTGTATAATTCTACTAGATTTTTCACCGTTTGTCTACTTTCTTTTACAATAATTTTTTTGCCGGTGGTAAGAGTCATGACTGTATCCGGCGTTTCTTCTACCATTTCTATCAAATCGGGATTAATTAAAATTTTCTGCCCATTCATTTTCGTAATTTCTATCATATACTGGATACTCCCCTCACAAACATTCTTCCACTACGCACAACGCGACAAAGGGGAAGCAGAACCTTCCCCTTTACCGCTATTTATTTTATTGTTATTATCTCTTCAGATTGGTCAATTCTTCCAGCAGTGTATCCGAAACCGTAATGATTCGGCTGTTTGCCTGGAAACCTCTCTGTGTGGTAATCATTTCCGTAAACTCTGCGGATAAGTCAACATTACTCATTTCCAACTGTCCTGTTGTCATCTTGCCGCCATTGGCTGTAATATTCTTACCAATGCCGTCAAACTGACCGGAGTTTAAGGTTGCGGAATACAGGTTTTCACCTGCTCTTTCAAGACCGGAAGCATTTGCAAATTCCGCAACTGCAATCTGTCCTAAAAGTCTCGTCATACCATTGTCGTATGCCGCATAAATCATGCCGTCCTGCTGAATGGAAATGCCGCTCATGTCGCCCAGCTTACGTCCCATTCCAAGACCCTTCAAGTCGCCCGGTGTAGCGCCCACGGTACAGGTACCGTTGTTATCAAACATGGAACTGGTTGAAAAGTCGATAACAATATCAGAGAAGTTGCCCGCCGTGTCAGGAAAATCCAACGTTATTGTTTGGTTGGTCGGCTGACCGTTTACACCGATAAAATGTCCCTTCTCACCGGTTTGATTGCCATCGTTGTATACTAGATTGGCACCGACAAAATTACGTCCCGTTGTATCAAAGGAGTCAAGCCCCCAGTTTGCGGGTCCATTCAAAAATGCAGTCGAAGGTGTTAAAAGATTGGGATGCGTATTATTAAGCTGGTTGTAGAACAACTGTTTTACCGAAAACGTTGGTCCGCCTGTAAAATTGTTCGCCGTATCATTATCATCGTCATGCTGCAGTTCAACCGTCAGATTCATAAAATCATCAAGCTTGCCTTCATAACCGTATGCCTTTGCCAGTTCTTCCAGTGCTTCTGTCGTAGCCTCATCTGTCTTAAACACCGGTTCGGCCGCCGTTGACAAATTGGTATCAAATATATTGGCAAGATTGCACACCTCTGTACCGCTCGCCGTCTGCAGTGCATTTCCATCCCATTTGTACGCCGTACTGTCAAGCACTATCGAATTGTTCACCTTCTGGTTGGTTGCAGAACCGAAAACTATACCTGTAAGGTCGATTTCATTACCTGCTGCATCCAGAATCTTATCCAGCTCAATACTGTATTCATTTGTCACGGAAGACTGCTTGATAACCAGCTTTGCGGTGTAGTCATAGCCCAGGGCATCATAGAAGTTTAAGTTGATTGCCTTACCGGAACTGCTGGTTACGTCCGTATCAAACTTATCAATGATACCGCCCACATATGCCTGACTGGTTGCCTCAGGCGGATAAGTCATATTCACCTGGCTCATAATGCGAAGCGCAGATACTGTATCCTGCTTGATGTCCATAGTCTCCGGGTCTACCTGCCAGCCCATAACGTTATAACCGTTGCTGGTCATGGCAAGATTACCACCTGCATCCACATAGAAAGAACCGTCTCTGGTAAAGAAATTGTTGTTACCGTCGCTTACAATAAAGAAAGAACTGCCGCTGATCATAATATCAAACGGATTACCTGTGGACTGTGCTGCACCCTGTCCGGTGATATTCATGTTGATAGCGGCGCCCATTACACCGAGACCAATCTGTCTCGCGTTGACACCACCCGCTCCGGTTGCCGCATTGGGTCCGGATGCCTTCCGTGTTGTCTGGCTGATAAGCTCGCTGAACACCATGGAACTTGATTTGTAAGCTGTTGTGTTTACGTTTGCAATGTTGTTACCGATAACGTCCATTCTGGTCTGATGTGTCTTTAAACCTGACACGCCAGAAAAAAGTGATCTCATCATAGTAAAAATGACCTCCTGTCTTAAGACGAAGCGTCTGTTTCCTTCTGTCAGTCAGGAAACTGCTGCCTCCAAAGGTCCGGCTACATGATAACCGCTCCGTCTATATTTGTAAAAATACTGTCCTGTGTATCTGCGCTGTCCATTGCCGTCACCACCGTTTTGTTGGGGATATTGACGATGAACGCCAGACCATCCACTATTACCAATGAATCCTGTATGCCTTTTTCTCCCGCTTTTTTTGCCCCGTCATGCAGGCGCTCCATCTGTCCGTTTGTCAATTCAATGTTTCTGTCGGACAATCTGCTCTGCGCATGCTTGGAAAATTTAAGACTTGCCGCTCCGGCTGCCACAGCCGTCTGCTTTCTGTCTAGAACTTCTCTGAAGGAAAGCGCTTCTTCCTTGTTTGCGCCGTCCGTCCTGCCATTCTGTCTTAAATACTTATCCTGAAGCTGCTCTATCGAGAGAAAACTGCCGTTTTGTACCTTCATACGGCCACCTCCCTGTGTTTACACTGAAAGCATTATGCTTCTTCGCTCTCTGTGCCTTCCGTTTCTTCCGATTCATCAACCTCATCCGGCTCTTTGTTTGCTTCCTCTGCCAGCTTTCTCAGCTCGTCAATCTTGGCAACATATTTCTCCAGTGCCTCAACTTTTTCTTTTGCAACAAAGGTCTTCTGGTAGTCTGTCATATTGGTGTAAATCTCGTTCAATTCGTCAATCTTAGACGCATTGCCTAAATCCACCAGTCCAAGCTTAGGCAGCTTGTTGATTTCGGTAACCAGCTTTGTAGCAAGATTGTAAGCTTCGTAATATTCGGGCTCTACAATGGTCTCCAAATCTTCAAGCGGATAGCTCTTTTCATTGATATACAGATAAGGCTTATTGCCCTGATAGGTCACGTAATCAACCTTGCCGTATACATAATCGGTAACACCCGAATCGTCCGTGGTCTTCACATAAACCATCTGTCCTACCAGTGAGCTTGCTCTCTGCAAATCCATATTCTGGCTCATATTCTGTAAGGACTCTACCTGCGAGAACTGTGCATACTGTGCTATATACTCTGTGTTGGAAGTAGGCTCTAACGGATCCTGATATTTCATCTGCGCTACCAAAAGCTGTAAGAAAGAATCCTTATCCATGGAACTGGCTTCTTTGGATGTTTTCGCTTCCGCCTCTGCCTTTTTCTTTTCTGCTGCCGTCAGGCCGTTTGCCAATAATTGCCCGTCTTTTACCGGTGCTACTAAACTCATAGCTTCACTCCTTTCTATAAAAGCTGTTCTGGCT
>CAMWLB010000118.1 GCA_947174985.1 uncultured Lachnospiraceae bacterium
GGTGGAGCAGGCGCTTGCGGAGGAGGCGGATATAGGGGCAGTGCTGATCGTCTCGCCCACTTATGAAGGTCTGACAGCAGAGACAGAAGAAATTGCGAAGATTGTACACAGAAGAGGAATCCCGTTGATTGTAGATGAAGCGCATGGTGCACATCTGGGCTTTCATGAGGGCTGGCAGCCAAATGCTTCCCGTCTGAGAGCGGATTTGGTGATACAGAGCCTTCATAAAACCTTGCCTTCTTTGACGCAGACAGCTATTTTGCATGTAAATGGCGGACTGATAGATCGCCGAAAGCTAAAGAGGTTTTTGGAAATTTACCAGTCAAGCAGTCCGTCCTATATTTTTATGGCAGGGATGGAGGAAGCCATTGAAATAGCAGCGCAAGGTGCGGAAAGACTTTTCGAGGATTTTGAAAAAAACTGGCATGAAATGTTGGAAATACTTGAAAGCTGCAAAGCACTCCGTTTTCTTCGGGAAAAGAATATGGACAAGGGCAAGCTGGTGATAATGGACAGCACCGGCAGCTTGTCAGGAAAGCAGCTATATGATAAATTGCTGAACCAATATCATTTGCAGCTTGAAATGGCGGCAGGGAGATATGCGTTGGCAATGTTTACGATAGGGGACACGACAGAAGGCTATGAGAGACTGACAAAGGCGCTTTTGGTAATAGACAGTGAGTTAGAGCGCGGGTCTTGGTCTTTGGCTGGCGGAGAGCCGCACGGTTCGAAGGGGCAATGGATTTGTCCTGAACAGAGATATCCGCTTTATGAGGCGTGGGACAAGGAAACGGAGAGAATTCCGCTGGAGAAAGCGGCAGGAAGAGTGGCTGGCGGCTTTATTGTACCATATCCGCCGGACATTCCGGTTGTGGTGCCGGGGGAAATTATCACAGAGGAAATCTGTTGTTATTTACAGGAATGTGTAAGAGACGGCTTGACAGTACAGGGAATAGAAGAGCAGAATTGTCGGCTATACGTAGAAATTATAAAATAATATGGTCGGTGCATCCGCCAAAGAAGGGAGCAAATATGAGAAAGACAAAAATTATTTGTACAATAGGACCAGCATGTGACAGCGCAGAGAAACTGAAGGAACTTATGCTTGCCGGTATGAATGTGGCGAGGTTCAATTTTTCGCATGGGACACACGAGGAGCAGTTGGAAAAGTATAATAGAGTTTTAAAGGTGAGGAAAGAATTGAATTTGCCGGTGGCTACACTTCTGGATACCAAAGGACCTGAAATCAGGCTGCGGGATTTTGAAGGTGGTAAAGTGGAATTAACGGCAGGTGAGCTTTTCACGCTGACGACGGACGAGGTAATGGGAACGGCGCAAAGAGCATCTATTACGTATGCAAATCTAAAAAATGACATCAATGTCGGAGCTACAATTTTGATTGACGACGGACTGATTGAGATGGTGGTGAAAGAGATCAAGGGCAACGATATTGTGTGCCGTGTGGTAAACGGCGGCTTTGTATCCAACCACAAGGGCGTGAATGTGCCGGGAGTGGTTTTGTCCATGCCTTATATAAGCCCCGTAGATATGGATGATATTGTATTTGGAATTGAGCAGGGCTTTGATTTTCTGGCAGCATCCTTTGCCCGTACCAAGGAGGATATACTTGAGGTAAAGAAGATTCTGGATGAGCGCGGAAGCAAAATGAAAATCATAGCAAAGATAGAAAATATGCAGGGTATCAATAATCTGGAGGAGATTATTGATGTGTCAGACGGTATCATGGTGGCGCGCGGCGACATGGGTGTTGAGGTTGCCATGGAAGAAGTGCCGATTCTGCAGAAGAAGATGATTAAGATGGCGGTTGCAAAGGGAAAGCATGTCATTACGGCAACACAGATGCTCGAGTCGATGATAAAGAATCCCCGTCCGACAAGGGCGGAGACAACCGATATTGCCAATGCCATTTACGACGGCACAACAGCGATCATGCTCTCCGGAGAGAGTGCAGCAGGACTGTATCCGATAGAAGCGGTAAAGACCATGGCGCGGATAGCAGAGCGCACAGAGCAGGATATTGATTATCGTTCCCGCCTGCAGGAAAACCAGTGTATGGATATCCAAACGCCGGATATTACAACTGCCATTTCCTATGCAACCTGCAGCGTTGCAATGAATCTGAATGCGGCGGCCATTATTACTGTTACCATGTCGGGTTTTACTGCTAACATGATTGCGCGTTATAAGCCTGGCTGCCAGGTGATAGGCTGCGCGGTGGACGAAAAGGTGTGCAGACAGCTTTACCTGCTCTGGGGCGTCAATCCGGTTATGATTAACAAGGAAGAGACGACGGATGAACTTTTCGAAGAGGCGGTATTTAAGAGCAAACAGGCGGGATTGATTAAGTCGGGCGATACCGTTGTCATCACGGCAGGCGTGCCTTTAGGAATTGCCGGCAATACCGATATGATTCATGTGGTCGAGGTAGCATAGTAAAATGGGAAAGATAGTGTACCTGATGGGGAAGAGCTCCACGGGAAAGGATACTATTTACAAAAGACTTCTGACAGACAATTGCTTTGAACTGGTAAAAATAATTCCTTATACAACAAGGCCGATACGGATTAAGGAAAAGAACGGACGGGAATATTTTTTTACCGATGAGGAAGGCTTTGAAGTTTTGAAAAAGAGTGGCAGGGTGATTGAGTATCGGGTATATCAGACCTGTCACGGGTTATGGCGTTACTTCACGGTGGACGACGGACAGATTGATTTGACGGAAAAGAATTATATCTGCATCGGGACGCTGGAGTCGTATGAAAGCATCCGGACATATTTCGGAGAAGAGAAGTTGCTGCCTGTGCTGATTGAGCTGGACGACGGAGTCAGGCTGCAGCGCGCTTTGAACAGGGAGAAAAAGCAGCAGTTTCCCAAGTATGAGGAGATGTGCCGGCGGTTTCTGGCGGACAGTGAAGATTTTGCGGAAGATAAAGTAAGACGCGCCGGCATCACAAAGCGTTTCCAGAATGATAATCTGGAACAATGTCTCTCGGAAATCAAAAAATATATATCTGAAATGCTGTAATATGCCGATAAATAAAATAAGGAGGTAAGCGTATGGAAATTAAGGTCGGTCAAATGCAGCCGGTGCAGCAGGTACAGCAGGCGCCGGAAACAAAGCCCACAGACGGCAGCTTTAAGTTTACGCTTGCCAGTCATGTAGAGGAAGCAGAGCTGCAGGCGAAGCTGCAGGGGCTTATGGAGGAAATTACAGAACAGGGAGAGCGGCTTTATAAGCGTCGGGACGTGCGGGACATGAAACGCTACCGCGGTCTGATAAAAGAGTTTCTAAATGAGGTGGTCAGCCGTTCCCACTCCTTTTCCCGTGAGAATTTTCTGGATAAAAGAGGACGGCACAGAGTGTATGGCATTATCCGCCTGATAGATGAAAATCTGGATGAACTGGCACAGGAGCTGGTTAAGGATGAAACAGACAATCTTGACATTTTAAATAAAATCGGCGAAATCAAGGGGTTGCTGCTGGACATATTTACGTGAGCATTTTATAATGCTTTTGGATAAAAGGAGAAGCGGATGGCGGAATTTAGGGATATTATCGGTCAGGAGCAGATTAAAGCACATCTGAAAAATGCAATTGCCACGGGGAAAGTTTCCCATGCATACATTATAAATGGCGAGCGGTTTTCCGGAAAGGAATTTGTTGCCCGTGTTTTTGCCATGGCGCTGCAATGCGAGAGAGGCGGCGAAGAGCCTTGCCAGCAATGCCATTCCTGCAAACAGGCGCTTTCGGGCAATCAGCCGGATATTATTTATCTGACCCATGAAAAGCCGGGTTCCATAGGTGTAGATGATATCAGGACACAAATTAACGGTGATGTTGCCATAAAGCCTTATAGCAGTCCTTACAAAATTTATATTATAAGCGAAGCCGAGAAAATGACTGTACAGGCGCAAAATGCGCTGTTAAAGACGTTGGAGGAGCCCCCTGCTTATGCGGTAATACTGCTTCTTACCACAAATGTCAATTCTTTACTACAGACAATTTTGAGCAGATGTGTTATCTTACATATGAAGCCTGTTTCAGACGAGCTTATTAAAAAATTTTTGATGGAGCAAATGCAGGTTCCTGATTACAAGGCTGATGTCTGCGCCGCATTTGCAAGAGGAAATGTGGGAAAAGCAAAGCACCTTGCGTCAAGCGAGGACTTTGAAAAGGTAAAAGAAGAAGCCATTTCCTTATTAAAATATGTACATGATATGGATGTGACGGAGATGATTGCCGCCATCAAAAAAATTGCGGAGTACAAGCTGGATGTAGAAGATTATCTGGATATTCTTGCCATCTGGTACAGAGATGTGCTTTTGTTTAAGGCGACCAGAGATGCCAATCATCTGGTATTCCGCGAAGAAACACAAAATATAAGAAAGATTGCCGGAAGGACTTCTTATGAAGGAATAGAAACAATCATTCAGTCGCTTTCGAGAGCGAAGAGCAGACTGGAAGCCAACGTAAACTTTGATTTGGCCATGGAGCTTTTGCTTCTGGACATAAAAGAGTATGGTTAAGCTGTGCCGGCGCAGTTTAATAAATACATGTGGAGGTATATAGATGACAAAGGTAATAGGAGTAAGATTTCGTACAGCGGGTAAGATTTATTTTTTTGATCCGCTGGATTTTCAGGTGGAAAGAGGCGGGCATGTGATCGTGGAGACAGCCCGTGGAATAGAATTCGGTACAGTTGTCAGCGCACCCAGGGAGGTGGAGGATGAGAAAATCGTGCAGCCCTTAAAGCCGGTGCTGCGAATTGCGAATCAGCGGGATATTGAGCAGGAGGCAGGTAATAAGCGCAAGGAGAAGGAAGCCTATAAAATTTGTTTGGAAAAGATACGCGACCATGGCCTTGAGATGAAGCTGATAGATGCGGAGTATACCTTTGACAACAATAAAGTACTTTTTTACTTTACGGCTGACGGAAGAATTGATTTCAGGGAACTGGTGAAGGATTTGGCCAGCGTGTTCAAGACCAGGATTGAGCTGAGGCAGGTCGGAGTCAGGGACGAGACGAAGATTGTAGGAGGAATCGGCATCTGCGGCAGGCCGCTTTGCTGCCACACGCATCTTTCTGAGTTTATACCGGTATCCATTAAGATGGCGAAGGAGCAGAATCTTTCACTGAACCCTACAAAGATATCCGGGGTATGCGGCAGACTGATGTGCTGCTTAAAGCATGAGGAGGAGACCTACGAGGAGTTAAACCGCAGGCTGCCGAACACGGGGGACTATGTCACCACAGCGGACGGGCTTAAGGGAGAAGTACAGAGCGTCAATGTGCTCCGCCAGCGTGTAAAGGTGATTGTGGATGTGGATGACGAGAAGGAAATCCGCGAGTATAAAGTGGAGGATCTTCGCTTCAAGAGGATGCATGGGAAAAAAGAAAATCTAGATCTGTCGGCCGAAGAGTTAAAAGAGTTGGAAAAGCTGGAGGCAGAAGAAGAGCTGGAGACTGTTGAAGAGAGAGACCCTGAAAAGCCGGCGGAACGCAGCTATAAAAAGGAATTTAGACAGGACAGAAGCTCCTTTGGACAGGACAAACCCGACAGGGGGGAAAGAACGGATAGAAGCCGAAACCGAAAAGAGAATTATGCAGAAAGAGCGGAGGAATCGGAAAGGCAGTATCAGGATAGAAAAGGCGGAAGAAACAACCGTAATGGAAGGCGGGATAATAAGCAGGAACGCCGCAGAGAAGACGGTGCACGGTGGGAGAACAACAAAAACCGTGCGTACAGAGAAGAGGGCGAGGAGCGGCGTGAACGTCACCAAAGAGACAACCGCCCCCGAAACCGGCAGAATTATCGAAACGGAAAGAAGGAAGGAAAGACAAACTTTGAAGGCAATTAGTCTGAAGGAAAAGGAACGCCTTGATGAGCTGCAGAGAAACGGTTATCAGATTATACAGAATCCCGACAAATTTTGTTTTGGCATGGATGCTGTTTTACTGTCCGGTTTTGTAAGTGTGAAGCCAAACGGAACCGTTCTTGATTTGGGAACGGGAACCGGCATTATTCCTATACTTTTAGAGGCAAAGACGCAGGCTTCCCATCTGACCGGTCTGGAGATACAGGAAGAGAGTGCGGACATGGCAAGACGGAGTGTGGCTCTTAATGGTTTGTCCGAAAAAATTGATATTTTGACAGGTGATATCAGAAAGGCAGACAGCTTGTTTCCGTCTGCCTCTTTTGACGTCATTACCAGCAATCCGCCCTATATGATAGAGGAGCACGGACTGCGCAATCCTGACACGCCGAAGGCGATTGCGCGTCATGAAGTACTCTGCACACTGGAGGACGTGGTGAGTCAGGCGGCAAAGCTTCTGAAGACAGGGGGACATTTTTTTATGGTGCACAGACCCTTCCGGCTGGCGGAGATTATTACGGTTATGACAAAGTACAAGCTGGAACCAAAGCGCATGCAGCTTGTCTATCCCTTTGTGGACAAAGAGCCGAACATGATTCTTATGGAAGGAGTCCGCGGCGGTAAACCGCGCATGACGGTGGAAAAGCCGCTCATTATTTTTAAGGAGCCTGGCGTTTATATGCCCGAAATCCGTGATATATACGGGTATTGAGTCTTGCTCAAAAGGAGAAAGAAAGAGGTTTTGTAATGGCAGGAATGTTGTATTTGTGCGCAACACCAATAGGGAATTTACAGGATATGACGCCGAGAGTCATAGATACTTTAAAGCAGGTGGATATGATTGCGGCGGAGGACACGCGGAACAGCATAAAGCTGCTTACGGCGTTTGACATTCACACGCCCATGACAAGTTATCACGAGTATAACAAGGTGGAAAAGGCAAGACAGTTGATAGCATGGATGCAGGAGGGGAAGGATATTGCCTTGATTACGGATGCCGGCACGCCCGCTATTTCCGATCCCGGGGAAGTGCTGGTACGTATGTGTCAGGAGGCGGGAATTGCCGTGACAAGTCTTCCCGGTCCGGCAGCCTGCATCACGGCGCTGACTTTGTCAGGGCTTCCCACAAGGCGTTTTTGCTTTGAGGGCTTCCTGCCTGCTGATAAAAAGGAGAGAAAAGAAATATTGGAGGAACTGAAGGAGGAGACAAGAACCATTATCCTCTATGAAGCGCCGCACCATCTGACGAAAACTCTGACAGAACTGTCAGAAATGTTAGGAGACAGAAAAGTAACCCTTTGCAGGGAGCTGACGAAAAAATTTGAAACTGTGCTGCCCACAACCTTGGAAGCAGCTTTACAAAAATATGAAGAGGAAGAGCCGCGGGGCGAGTACGTGCTGGTGCTTGCGGGAAAGAGCAGGGAAGAGAAAAAGCAGGAAGCGATTGCGGTATGGGAGAGCATGGAGCTTACAGAGCACATGGCGTTTTATGAGGAGCGTGGTATGGATTCCAAGGCGGCGATGAAGCAGGTCGCAAAAGACAGGGGTGTAGGAAAACGGGAAATTTATGAGAAGCTTCACAAGAAATAATGGCTGCATTGATAAAATATTTTAAAGAAGGGTACAAGATAATGCAGAGCAGATGCGATATGTGTGCAAATTATGAATATGATGAGGAAGAGGAGTATTATACTTGTGGCGTGAATCTGGACGAGGATGAAATGTACCGTTTTTTGTCGGGAAGCTGTAACGATTGTCCCTATTTTTCACAGGATGACGAATACAGGGTGGTACGCCATCAAATGTAAAAGGAAAGGCTGCCGCCTGATTTAGCGGCAGCCTTTTTGGCAGAAATTACTTGCTTTTTTCAATCGAGGTATGCAGAGTGGTGAATAAATCACAGTATTTGATATGATGGTTCTGTTCAAGTCTTGTAACGCCGACATACAGACTTAAGGGGATTTCCCTGTCATTCCATGTAAAGGTCTGCTCATTTTGGGCGGTTATCTTTTTGGCAATTTCTTCTGCATACTGACGGTCCTCACTTGCGGTGAGAAGAGCAAATTCATCGCCGCCGATGCGAAATACCACATCGTCTTCTCCTGCCGCTGCGTTCATGCGCGACATGGATTCCAAAATGGCAATGTCGCCGGCTGTTCTTGCGATTTCGTTGATGGGTATCAAATTCATGATATCACAGCAGACAAACCAGCAATTCTTTCGTTCTGTAAATAAATCATATAATTCACTTATGTCGAAGGGTCTTTTTCCATTCATGTAAATATCCTCCATTTCATTTTGTTCCAGTTCCGAAGGAGAAAGCAGCCTTGGAAATAATCCAAAATATCTGTTCTCTTTACGAAAATCCTTTGGGTTACAGTGCCAGACTTGTTTAAATGCGCGCGAAAAGGCTTCATTGCTGCCGTAACCGAAGGACAGGGCAATTTCCAAAATACCAAGCTCCGGCTGCTTTGTAATCATGCGGGCAGCTTTTACCATTTTGCGTCGAACCACATAATCGTGCACACTTATGTGGTTTATGCATCGAAACAATTTCTCAAGGGTAGATTTTGAACAGCCGCAGGCGTCGGCAATATCACTTGTTTTGATGTCGTTTGTCAGGTTGTTTTCTATTGCTTCCAAGGCGGCTGCCAATAAATCAAGCTTCAAATTTCCCTCCTGTCTGCCGCACAGGCGACATTTCAACTTACGCTACGTAGTAA
>CAMWLB010000119.1 GCA_947174985.1 uncultured Lachnospiraceae bacterium
TTCTCAGACGGTGGATTTTTATTATAGCATCAGCTGAGAATATTTGTCAAGAAATTATGTCTGTAAATTCAGGGCAAATCAAGAAGATAACAGGTTTTTAAACTGCTTCCGAAAAATCTTGCGAATCATGTAACTTTTCGGTATGATATTTATGATTCAAAAACCTTTTATAATCATGGCTTGGCACAGCAAAACAGCGCAGAAATAAGGTTAAAGGAGTTGTAAAAATGAAAGTAATCAGTAAACAAAGAAACAGCAGGATGTGTTTTATTTGCGGGATGGACAACCCTGTCGGTCTGAAAGCCCCGTTTTACAATATGGAGGACGGAAGCGTTATGACCTTGTTTCAGTATGGCGCCGAACACCAAAGCTTTCCGGAAAGAGTTCACGGCGGGCTTGCGGCAACCATGTTGGATGAGCTGGGATTACGAGCGTTATGGGCCAAAAGCGGGGAGGATGTCTTTGGTGTTACAATGTCAATGACGGTAAAGTACCGGAAACCCGTCCCCTACGACAAAGATTTGACTGGCAGAGGCATTGTGCTAAAGGAAACCTCACAGTTTGCCACCATGAAAACAGAAATCTATGACCAAAAGGGCATTCTGCTTGTCAACGCAGAGGTAAGCTACATAAAGCTCAGCCCCCAGCAAATAACAGAGGGTGTCCAGCCGCATGAGGAAATGTGCTATTTAATAGAAGACAATGTAAAGGAAATTCCTTTTTTGCCGCTATAAAATAACACCTAAAAGCTTTAGCTTCTGCGCAAAGAACTCAACCCAATGCTGCAGATAGTTATATTTGTAGAAGAACCTCAGTATTGGGTTTTCAGCGGCGCAGACTCTGACAGCCTCGCCCCACCACGTACTCAGCCCGAATGTTATCGTAAGAGAGTAAACCATCCAAAGCAGCAGCACCGTTTCCAGAACGCCTATTACCGCACCCATCAGCTTGTCTGCAGTTCGTATAACGGGCAGCTTTGCAATAAGCTTTGCAGAGAAAAACACCAAACTCAAAAGCCTGTGTGCAATACAAAGAATCAACAGCAAAATTACTGCCACTATGATGCCGACAATATCCTTTTCAAAATATTTGCTGAGCGCCGTTCCCAAAAGCCCAACCACAAGACACAGCACAATCAGGGAAACAAAAGAGATAATTTCCTTCACCATTCCCCTGTGAATCCCCTCTGCAATCCGCCAAATCAGCAACACTGCTGTAACAATCAACAACCAGTTCATAAGTATTCCTCCGTATTCTCAAAACATGCCATAAGCACTTTATTTCATCTGTATAATATCCACCGAATCCCGTGTCGCCAGCGTATAACGGTAGTTTCCATTTGTGGGCACCAGCAGCCTGACCGCCTTTTTAAAGCTGCCATTGTATTTTTCAACGCCGCTCATGGACATGATCATACATTCTTCTTCATTATAAATAATGTACGTGTCCTTATCAAACAAAATGTCCGTATAATCCAAGTCAAATTCCTGCGTCCTGACATGTTCCCCCGCATTGTTATAAATTTCCATGCGGTATCTGGTATTTCCCATGGCATTGTAAAAAACAACGCCGACATAACTGTCATTATGATACACGCCCCGAATTTCCGCATCAAAATAGTGAACTGCCAAAAACTCCGGTATCTGGCTGCCTTTAAAAAACACAATGCTGTCGTCGCACACTGCAAATATGCCTGCATTATTCATAAACTGCACATAGGGAACCACTGTATCCGGATAATTGTATCCACCCACCAGATTGTCAATCTGATTTTGCCCGTATTCGTCAAAATTGTAAAACGCCACTCTGGATTTCACAACTCCGGCATCCACATAGATGTAGGATACTGCACACAAAAGCGCATTGGGCGAAAGACTGATTGCCGCCGGATATCCGGTGTTCTGCATTTTCGTATAAAAGCTCACCAACACCTCGCCCGACGTGTCATACACATAAATCCATGTAGCATCGCTGTCCTCTAAAACCGCCGCCACCACGCCGTTTGCCGCGACACACAGATTCCTGACAGGAAGATTCGTTGTAATGGTTCCAAGCTGTTTTTCTGCATTATATATGTAAATATTTCTTCCATTATAATCTCCGATTGCTGTCACACTGCCGCAGACGGAGACAATCGGGCTTTGCATCTCATAGGTCTGGTCCCACAAAACATTGCCCGACGCATCGCTGCAATGCGCTCCATCCTTGCTATAGGTTAAAATATAATTTCCAAGACGGATATCCTTTGCCCCGCTTACCGCCGTGCGGCTGGTGCTTCTCGTCACATCATAGTCTGTATAGGTTTTGTTTTTATACTGTATGATAAAAAGCGCTACGATTGCGCCGCATATCAGCGCAAACAACAACAGCCTGTACAGCATGGTTAATCGGTGCTTCTTCAGTTTTTCCAAGAATGTCTCTTCACTCTCAGATTTGATAAGCTTAAACCGGTTCTGCCGCACATTTTTCTGCTGTTCTCTTTTTGCTTTTTCCCTTGTATAGCTTCTGATATCTGCCATCGTATTTCCTCGTGCCATAAAATGACCTTTCTTTACTTATCACAGTATATCACAGAACTGCTATGGAAGTAAAATAGTTTGTCCCACCTGAATATTATCTGCGTTTGTAATTCCATTTAAATGACATATTTCGTCAATGTTTTCCAACGAACCGTACCGTCTCATGCAGATGTCTATCAGTGTATCCCCCTTGACCACCGTATACGCTGTAGGCTGTGGCCGCTCTGCTGCCCCCTGATTTTCCACTGCATTACTCTGTGCCTCCTGCCCTTCCTGTCCCGTTTGAGCCGCATCCTGGTTCCCCGGCTGTGTTTCCGTTCCAGTGCTATCCTGTCCCGTTTGTGTCTCTGCGCCTGCATTATCCTGTCCTGACGGCGTTCCGGTTCCCGTATTGTCCTGTCCCGCCTGCATACCGGCGCCTGCATTGTCCTGTCCCGTCTGCGTTTCCGTGTTCTGATTTCCCTGTCCCGACGGCTGTGTCACGCCTGCATTATCTTGATTTGTCTGTCCATTGGAGGCTGCCGGCGTCTGCTCCGGCTGAACCGGCGGCCAGTAAGGCGGCGGTGTGTTCTGCGCTGTTGTTTCCGGTGTGGGCGACGGGCTCGCGTCCGGCTGCACATCCGGAATTTTTTGCTCCGTCATGCTTGCAATCACCTGTCTTGCCGCAACCTGCAGATCCTCCAGCTTACCATGATCGTTCAGCGTTGTAATTCCGATTACGCACAGAACCAAAAAGACTGCTGCAACTGCTATTTTCATGTGCTCGCTCTTTTTGGCAGCCGCACTCTTCTTTTCCGAGCGGCTTTTTTGCTCCTCCGGCGTTTCCGGTATCCGCATATAATCTGCTGCCTTCCATTCTCCCCGCGCCGGCCTTACAGACTCCTTCTGTTCTCCATTCTGAACTTCTCCCGTTTCCGGTCGTTTCTCCGATATCTCCTTTTTACCTCCGTCCCCCAAAAGCAGCATATAATTTAACATGCTCTCATTCTTCTCGTAAAAGCATGCATAGCCGCTGATTTCAATCCCTTTTCCCTGTACAAGCACAAAAAAGCTTTCCAATGGCTCGCCCTTGATGCTACACCATGCCAGAAATTCATACTCGTCAAAATATTTTTTGCCGGTCTCGTCAATTTCATCTTTATCCGCCTGGGAAAGATATGGCCCCCTCTGTTCCAGACCCTGTATTTTGGATGCGCCGTATAAAAAATAATAATGGCATCCCTCTTCCTCACAATGCCTTCCGTACAAAGCCAGTCCTATTGCCCTTCCATCACAGGCTTTATTCAGTTGTTTGATATAGGATACAACGTAGTCCTCCACGAAAATCTTATGTACTTTATCCGGTCTTCCTATTTGTACAATGTTCTTGGGCAGTTCCATATGCATCCCCCACTTCGTGTTTTTGCGGACAGTATACACCTTCTGTTCTGCATATTCCCTCGAAAAATGTTTGTCCCAAAAAGAAAAAATCGACAAAAAAATAACACAGCAGGGCCTATCAAAATCCCTGTTGTGTTATCCGTTTTCTTCTTTTTACAATTCAACACGCCCTTCCAGCGCACGAAGCAGAGTCACCTCATCTATGTATTCCAAATCACCGCCCACCGGAACGCCGCTGGCAATCCTCGTCACCTTAACGCCCATAGGCTTAATCAGCTTGCTGATGTACATCGCTGTTGTCTCTCCCTCAAGACTTGAATTGGTGGCAATGATGACCTCCTCCACCTCCCCCTCGAGGCGGCTCACAAGCTCCTTCAGCTTGATATCGCCGGGGCCGATTCCCAGCATGGGAGAAATCGCCCCATGCAGCACATGATAAACGCCGTCGTATTTGCCGGTTTTCTCATATGCCGCCAAATCTCTCGTGTTCTCCACCACCATAATCTGCGCATGATTTCTTTTCGCATTTGCACATACCGGACAAATTTCTTTATCGGTCAGGGTAAAACACTCCTTACAGTAACGCACATTTTCCTTGGCCTCCACAATCACGGACGCAAGGCGCTTTACCTTATCCGAAGGCATGTTAATCAGATGAAACGCCAGCCGTTGCGCCGACTTGCTTCCTATGCCCGGAAGCGCCGCCAGCTCTTCTATTAATTTATTGATATGTCCGCTGTACAGTTCCATCAGAAAGGAAAGCCTCCTCCGAGCCCGCCCGTCATCTTATTCATAATGGCAGCATTTTCCTCCTCTGCCTTACGCAACGCCTCGTTGGTTGCAGCCACTATCAAATCCTGCAGCATCTCGATATCCTCGGGGTCCACAACCTCCTCTGACAGCTTCACACTGATAATTTCCTTTTTGCCCGACACCATCACTTCAACTGCACCGCCGCCTGCCGTTGCAGAAAATTCCTTGGTCTCGAGTTCCTTCTGGCTTTCCTCCATCTGACGCTGCATCCTTTGCGCCTGCTTCATTAAATTGCTCATATTGCCGGGCATTGCACCGCCCGGAAAACCTCCACGTTTTGCCATTTGCTTATCCTCCCGATTTATTCGTCTACTTCTTCTATTTCCATATGGATGAGCTTTGTCAAATCCACATAAGAATCCTCAAATTCTCTTTCATTGCCCACAACCCGAAAATCGATTGCTATCTGCTTCCCCGCGAAATCTGAAACCACACGCTCGAGCTGCTCTCTATTGGTTTCATTTTTCAAAAAATAATCCGATGCAAGCCCGTCCTGCAGCACGACCTGCAGTCTGTTGTCGCCGCCAAGACTTAAGTTTGCGGATTTCAAATACATCTTCATGGGATTTTCCGTGTTTCCCACAACGGCCTGCCACTTTGATACAATCTGCTTCACATCCTCAGGAATCGCTTTCGGCAGCACCGGCTTTTCCCTTGGCAGCACAGAGCCTGCCATAGATGGCGCGCCGCTCCCCAATCCTGTCAAATCCATTCCTTCCGGCAGGATTGCAGCATTTTCCACCTTATTCTCCACCTGTCGAATCCGCTCCAGAATCGCGTCATCCGTCGTTTCCATCGCCGGTCTGCAAAGCTTAATCAGCGCAATCTCCGTCAGAATTCTCTTTTGGGAAGCATAGCGAAGCTGCCCCGAAAGCTCTGAAAAAATCCTGATATACCGCATGATGGCGTCAAGCTCTGCCAACTCCGCTTCCTCTTTTAAGCGCGCCAGATTTTCTGTGGAAGCGTCAATCACATCTTCTATGTTATCCGTCGCCTTTGCCAGCATGAGGTTTCGCAGATACCACGTAAAATCACTGACAAACTGCGCCAGCTCGCGCCCTTGCATAACGACCTCTTCCAAAATGCCGATACAGGAGAGAACGTCAGAGCCAAGAACACTTCTGAACAGTCTGCCGAATACCTCCGTGTCAACTGCCCCCAGCACATCGAGCACCATATCATAGGTAAGCTCCTGTCCCAGATGAAACGCAATACACTGGTCCAAAAGGCTCAGCCCGTCACGCATGGAGCCGTCCGCCATTTTTGCCACATACCGCAGTGCCTTATCCTCAATCTGAACCTGCTCCGCCTCCATCAGATCCCGCATACGCCCTGCAATGGTGTCTATGGTAATCCGCCTGAAATCGTATCTCTGACAGCGGGACAGTATGGTAATGGGAATCTTGTGTACCTCGGTGGTCGCCAGTATGAAAATAACATAGGAAGGCGGCTCCTCCAAAGTCTTGAGAAGCGCATTGAAGGCCCCTATGGACAACATATGCACTTCATCAATAATATAAACCTTATATTTTCCTTCCGCCGGCGAGTAGGACACTTCATCTACAATTTCCCTGATATTATTGACGCCGTTGTTGGAAGCGGCGTCGATTTCTATCACATTCATGCTTGCGCCGCCCGCAATGGAGCGGCAGGACGCGCAGTTACCGCAGGGACTTCCCTCAACAGGATTTTCGCAGTTTACTGCTTTTGCAAAAATCTTGGCAACCGTGGTCTTACCCGTTCCCCGTGTTCCGGTAAACAAATACGCATGTCCGATACGTTCAGCCTTTATCTGGTTTTTAAGAGTTGTTACAATATGCTCCTGCCCCTTCACATCTTCAAAATTGTCGGGACGGAACTTTCTATACAGTGCTGTATAAGACATAGATTAATCACCAAAGCAAATACCAAGACGCTTTGCTTCCTTTACAATCGCAGCGTCAGGGTCCACGCTCTTTAACTTGCCTGCCACATCCTCGAGAGGCACCCTTACAATTTCACGGTTGACATAGCCCACCATAAAGCCGTACTTTTCTTCCATAATCAGACTGCCCGCTTCCGAACCAAGGCGGCTGGCAAATACACGGTCGTAAGGACAGGGACTTCCGCCTCTCTGCACATGTCCAGGCACAGTTACACGTACCTCTCTGCCGCATTTTTCCTGAATCTGTGCCGCCACCTCATAGGATACGGAAGGATACTTCCGCGTGCGCAGCTTCTCCTTGTACTCCTTCTTGGAAAGCTTTGCGTCCTCTTTGGATATAGCGCCCTCTGCAACCGCAATGATGGTAAAGCGGCTTCCGTTTTTATGACGCGTTTCAATGGCGTTCACAACCTTATTGATATCATAGGGAATCTCGGGAAGCAGGATGATGTCTGCGCCGCCGGCCATGCCCGCATTCAGCGTCAGCCAACCCACCTTATGCCCCATAACCTCTACAATAAACACCCTGCCGTGAGATGCCGCGGTGGTGTGAATACAGTCAATGGCATTGGTCGCAATGTCCACAGCGCTCTGGAAGCCAAATGTCATATCCGTACCCCAGAGGTCGTTGTCAATGGTCTTTGGCAGCGTAATGACATTGAGTCCTTCGGTGCGCAGCAGGTTTGCCGTCTTATGCGTGCCGTTGCCGCCTAAAATAACCAGACAATCCAGTTTCAGCTTCTTATAATTTTTCTTCATAGCCTCCACTTTGTCGATCCCGTTTTCGTCCGGTTCCCGAATCAGCTTAAAGGGTGTGCGGGAGGTGCCGAGTATCGTGCCGCCCACTGTCAGAATACCGGAAAAATCCTTGCCGGTAAGCATCCTGTAATCGCCGTAGATAAGTCCTCTGTACCCGTCTATAAAGCCGTAGATTTCCATCTTTTCGCCACTGTTTAACAGTGTTTTCACTACACCTCGCATGGCAGCGTTGAGTGCCTGACAGTCGCCGCCGCTTGTCAACATACCGATTCTCTTCATCGCATTTCCTCCTTGCTATGGTTATCGTTTATTTTGGGTTGCACTTAACTTTATTATAGCCTATCACGAAATAAATTTTCAGTCAATGCTTGCAAATTAAGATGGGTATGATATAATGACGAAAGCAAACAAATTTGGAGACGTATCGAAGCGGTCATAACGGGGCGCACTCGAAATGCGTTTGCCCTCCGGGGCACGAGGGTTCGAATCCCTCCGTCTCCGCTCAAGCATCGGGATTATTTCGCCGGTGCTTTTTATATTTTTATTCCTGTACCGGTAGTATAAGTTTAACAGAGAAACCACCATATGCGCTGTGCTCTATATTGGCTGTACCGCCGTGTGCCGCCGCAATCTGCCTGACGATGAGCAATCCCAATCCATGACGCTGCCCTGATGTATTTTCATCGCAGACCATATAATGCGGAGAATTATTAAGCCGTTCTATTTGTTCATCTGCAGCCCCCACACCGTCATCAGCAACAGTAACCGTACATTTGCCATCTTCAGTCATAATATTGACATAGATGTTACAGCCTTGTTCATTATGCTCTATACTGTTTTGAATCAGATTGCTGACAGCTCGTTTTATCAGTTCCTTATCCATGTTTACAGGACAGACGGTTAAGGCTTCATCCGTTTTCCATTCAATAGGATGTTTTTCATCAATATCCACATTCATAAAATCAACAACAACCTGTCGGACAACAGCAACCATATTTTCTTTCTTCAAATTGACCGGCTGCATATTGTATTCTAATTTAGAAGCCAGATTGAGGTCATTGACCAGATTCCTCATTCGGTTGCTTTGTTTTATGATAACCATAGCTTTTTGGCGGTCATCTTCCGGCAGACGCTTATCGCTTTCCAACTGACCGGCGTAACCCATTACCATTGACAGCGGTGTGCGTATGT
>CAMWLB010000120.1 GCA_947174985.1 uncultured Lachnospiraceae bacterium
TGCATAAACAGTTGGAGGCGTTCCGTCTGCCCGGAAATGTATCCAAAAAAGCAGGGAGGAAAAAGATAGAGAGGGTATTCCGCGACAAGGACGAACTGCCGCTCACCAGCAATCTGGAGGACCCGATTATGCAGGCGCTGCAGGGTTCGGAATTTCTGATTGTCATTTGTTCCCCGCGGCTCAGGGAGTCTCTGTGGTGCAAAAAGGAAATTGAGACCTTTATCCGCCTGCACGGGCGGGAGAAGGTCTTTGCCGTTCTGATAGAAGGGGAGCCGGAAGACTCTTTTCCTGAGGAGCTGCTCTTTTACGAAGAAACCGTGGAAAAGCCGGACGGCACGACGGAAACCGTGAAAAGAGCTATGGAGCCGCTGGCGGCGGATGTCCGTGGAAAAAATAAGAAAGAGATGTTAAAAGCCATGCGGACGGAGATTCTGCGTCTGATGGCGCCCATGTTTTCCCTGACCTATGACGACTTGCGCCAGAGGCATCGGGAAAGAAAAATGCGCCGGATACTGGCAGCGTCTCTGACAGGCACAATAGTGTGCTTTGCTTTTGGCACGATAAGTACCGCGATGGTGCTGCAGATACAAAAGCAGAAGGAACAGATACAGGCACAGAGCGCGGAAATCCAGGCGCAAAGCATGGAGATAAGTATACAGAACCGTAATCTTTTACAGTATCAGGCAGTCAGCCTTGCGGAGGAATCCGCTCGTCGGCTTGATGCCGGAGACAGAATCGGCGCAATCGAGACGGCGAGACAGGCGCTGACGGAGTACAATGGTATGGAGATGCCTTATACTGCGGAGGCGCAGTATGCGCTGACGAGCGCTATGTATATCTATGACAACGGCAGCAAGCTGAAACCGCAATATCAGATGGAAACAGCGGGTATCATCAGTTTAATGTCTGTATCCCAGGACAGGGAAACGCTTCTGACCTATGACCGGTCGGAAACGCTGACAATCTGGGATATTGCATCCGGAACGGCGTTGGGCACGATTCGGGATTCCGCTTTTTCGATTGCATCTGAGACGGACTGTGTGTTTTTGGACAATAACAGGCTGCTCTACGTAGCGGATGAGGATGGCGCATTGGTTTATGACATTGCACAGGGAAAGGTAACGGATACTATTGAAAGCACATCCGTGTTAGGTGTGTATGCGGACGAGCAGGAAAAATATTTTATTGTCAGAGACTTGTCGAAAATGCGCATTTATGATACGCAGACGCTGACACAGCTCTATGAATATACGCCTGAGGAGGAAAGGGATTTAGGCAGTGAGATTTTCTTCAGTGAGGACGGTGCGTATTTGATTTTTACGGAGGAGCAGTATTTGGAAGATTCTCCTTATTGGGAGACGGAAAATTTTCTGTATTTCTGGAATCTTTCGGAAAATGTGATTTCTGACCCGATTGCCGTCGGCAAGGGCCACAATCTGTTGGTGCGGACAAAGGACGGCATAGCGTATATTAAGCTGGTCTACAGCAAAGAAGATTACAGGAGCGCCAGCACGGTTCTTATGGCATATGACCTTGCTGCGGGTAAAGTCTTGTGGAGCAGAGAGTATGAAAACTTTTATGCAGACTTTATGCAGCGTCCTTATGCGGAAGGCGCCCATCATCTGCTGCTTGCTTCCTATGAGAATGTTATGCTGGTGGATATGACGGATGGTTCGGAATATGCAAGCTTTGTCCTGAGCAGTACGGCATCGGGAGTCGCAGTATTCAGCAATCTGGACAGATACCTTGTGTTTACCAGAAGCGGCGAACTGCATCTGATTGCAGTGGAGAGCGGGGATGACTATCTCATGTCAGGTGTGTTTATGTGCCATTCGCAGAATGTATTGAATTATAAGATAATGAACGGCGGATATCTGGTGCTGCCCTATTCAGACAACCACGTCACGGTATATGAGTACAGTGAGGGGGAAGACATGGAGGAGTACGACGGAGAGGTAATAGTGCCGGAAACATACCGCCTTACTTATCAGGAGGCGGTGGAACATGCCAAAGAAAAAGGGCTGTCCAGAGCGGATTTGGTAAACAGTATTTTCTACAGTACGGATGAAAGCCTGATGTTTGTCGTTTACAATGACAATACGCTGGAAATCTATGGTACGGCGGACATGAGCTTAAAGGGCAGTATTGATGAAATTTCTTTTCTCAGTCTCAATACCTTTTTTGGGACGGATAAGGACGGCAATTTCTTTATTGGCGGCTCGGGGAGCGAGGGCTATATGCTGAATCCCGACTGTAAGCTGCTTGCCAGGATAGACAGCCTTTGCGGGATAGAGCAGGGCGGAAGCAGGTTGTTTACAGGGACGATTGGAGAGCAGGTGTACTCGTGTCCCATCTATTCGCTGGAAGAACTGCTTGCTAAGGCAGAGGCATATGTGTTAAGATAGAAGTTAGATGTAAAAGCGCGGAGACTGCGCGTATTATGGAAGTGAGAGGTCAGACGGTTATGGGCGAGACAGAAAGCAGAAATTTTATTGAACAGATTATCGACAAGGACTTGGCAGAGGGCGTGTACGACACGGTTCATACCCGTTTCCCACCGGAGCCCAACGGCTATCTGCATATCGGGCATGCAAAGAGTATTCTGCTCAACTATGGTCTGGCGCAGAAATATGGCGGAAAATTTAACGTTCGTTTTGATGACACCAACCCGACGAAGGAAAAGGAAGAATTTGTAGAGTCCATCAAGGCGGATGTGGCATGGCTGGGAGCCGACTGGGAGGACAGGTTGTTTTTTGCCTCCGGCTATTTTGAGGAAATGTATGAAGGCGCCGTAAAGCTGATAAAGAAGGGCAAGGCGTATGTTTCTGATTTGAGCGCCGACGAGATAAGGGAGTATCGGGGAACGCTGACGGAGGCTGGAAAGGAAGACCCTAGCGCCGGACGGAGCGTGGAGGAAAACCTGAAGCTCTTTGAGGAGATGAAGGAAGGAAAATACGCGGATGGGGAGAAGGTGCTGCGTGCGCGCATCGATATGGCGTCCCCCAACATCAATATGAGAGACCCCGTGATATACCGCGTGGCGCATATACCGCACCACAACACAGGTGATAAATGGTGTATCTATCCTATGTACGATTTTGCCCATCCAATAGAGGATGCTATCGAAGGCATCACCCATTCCATCTGTACGCTGGAGTTTGAGGACCACAGACCGCTCTACGACTGGGTTGTGCGGGAACTGGAATATCCTCATCCGCCCAAGCAGATTGAATTTGCCAAGATGTATCTGACCAATGTGGTGACGGGCAAGCGCTATATCAAGAAGCTGGTGGAAGAAGGTATCGTGGACGGCTGGGACGACCCGAGGCTGGTATCCATTGCAGCGCTCAGGAGAAGGGGCTTTACGCCGGAATCCATCAGAATGTTTGTGGAGCTTTGCGGCGTATCCAAGGCCAATTCCTCCGCAGACTATGCCATGTTGGAGTACTGCATCAGGGAAGATTTGAAGCTGAAGCGGCCCCGCATGATGGCGGTGCTCGATCCTGTAAAGCTGATTATTGACAATTATCCGGAAGGGGAGAGCGAGATGCTGGAGGCTCCCAACAATCTGGAAAACGAAGCGCTGGGGAAGCGTAAGATTCCCTTTGGGCGTGAATTGTATATTGAGAGGGAGGATTTTATGGAAGAGCCTCCCAGAAAGTATTTCCGTATGTTCCCAGGCAACGAGGTGAGGCTGATGAACGCTTACTTTGTGACCTGTACTGGCTGCGTGAAGGATGAGAACGGCGTTATTACAGAGGTACACTGTACCTATGACCCTGCTTCCAAGGGCGGAAACAGTCCGGATGGCAGAAAAGTGAAGGGAACGATTCACTGGGTGCCGGCAAAGGAAGCCGTAAAAGCAACAGTAAGACTGTATGAAAATATTATAGACGAAGAGAGCGGTGTGTATAACGAAGACGGAAGCCTCAACTTAAATCCCAATTCGCTGACTGAGAGAGAGGCATACTTGGAACCGGCGCTTGCGGCTGCGAAGGCATATGAAAGCTTTCAGTTTGTCCGCAATGGGTTCTTCTGCGTCGATTATAAGGACTCAGAGGAAGGTGCACCGGTGTTTAACCGTATTGTATCCCTGAAGAGTTCGTTTGTGCTGCCTAAGAAGGAGGATTAGAGATGAGCAATCTATTGTCGGGACTGTCCAAACTGGGACTGGGAAATCTGGAAAATACCAGCATTTATGAAGAGCCCAAGGATGAAAAGAAGGATGGCAAACAGGAGAAGGCAGTTGAAAAGGTGCAGGAGAAGGATTTGATATTTGACCGCAGCTTTGAATGTCCTGTGTGTTATGAAAAGGTGACGAGCAAGGTGATGAAGTCCGGCAAGGCAAAGCTGCTTCGCACAGACAAGGATTTACGGCCTGTCTATGAAGGTATCGATGCGCAGAAGTATGACGTTGTGGTCTGCCCGCATTGCGGCTTTTCTGCCATAACGCGTTATTTTGTGCCGATGACGGCGGGTCAGGTCAAATTGATTAAAGAAAATATCAGCAGCAAGGTGCATTTGACGCCTCATACCGGGGAAATTTATACCTACGAGCAGGCGTTTGAGCGTTATCAGCTTGCGCTTGCCAGTGCAGTGGTGCGGCAGGCCAAATCCAGCGAGAAGGCTTACTGCTGCTTAAAGTCCGCATGGCTTTTGAGAGGCTGGCAGGAGGAACTTGCAGCATCGGAAGGGGATAATAAAGAAAAAATTGCTGAGTTAAAGGAAGCAGAAAAGGAATATCTGCAAAATGCCATGGAAGGGTTTAGTACGGCAAAGGCTTCGGAGAATTTCCCTGTGTGCGGTATGGACGAAAATACGGTGGATTATCTTCTGGCTGTACTGGCCTTTTGGGCAGGCAAATATGATGTAGCCTCCAGACTGATTGCCGCGCTTTTGACCACACCCACAGCAAATGCGAGAGTGAAGGATAAGGCAAGGGATTTGAAGGACGAGATTGTGGCAGAGCTGAAAAAAGCAAAAGGATAACATTTATGTACGATATGGCGATTGAACTGAAGTCAGACGGTACAAAGCATCTGTATGAGCAGATATACGAGCACATACGGGAGGAAATAAAGGGAGGGAAGCTGCTTAGCGGTGAGCGGCTTCCCTCTACGCGCGCGCTGGCAGAATATTTGCAAATTTCCCGAAGCACGGTGGATTTTGCCTATGAGCAGCTTGTATCAGAAGGGTATATTGAGGCGGTGCCGCACAGGGGATTTTTTGTGTGCAGGCTGGAAGAACTGCCGGAAGGGAATATGCAGGGCAGTCTTGACGGTGTGGAAAAGGAAAACCGGATGGGCAAAGCGGATGAAAGCCCTACTTATAAAGCCCGCGGAAAAGATGCAGGCTTGGATTTTTCGCCGAATGGACTGGACATGAGCGTCTTTCCCTTCAGCGTGTGGAAGCGGATTACAAAGAATATTCTGACGGAAGGAAACGAGGAGCTTTTTGCACTGGGAGAGCCGCAGGGCGACTATGATATGCGCCAGACCATCAGCCGCTATTTACATTCTGCGAGGGGCGTCAACTGTATGCCGGAACAGATTGTGGTCGGCGCAGGAAACGACTACCTGCTGATGATTTTGGAGAAGCTTTTAGGGCAGGATGCCGGAATTGCCATGGAGAATCCCACTTACAAGCGGGCTTTCCATATTTTTAAGTCCTTTGGCTATCGGGTAGAAATCATCGGCATGGACAAAAACGGCATGAAAGCGGAGGAATTGTATGAAAAGCAGGTGCAGGCAGCATATGTAATGCCCTCTCATCAATATCCGTCCGGCATTACCATGCCAATCGGGAGACGGATGGAGCTTTTAAGATGGGCAGGCGAGGCAGAAGAGAGGTATCTGATAGAAGACGATTATGACAGTGAATTCCGCTATAAGGGCAAGCCGATTCCTTCTCTTCAGGGAGCAGATACGGGAGGCAATGTGATTTATATCGGCACTTTTTCAAAGGCGATTGCGCCGGCGATTCGTGTCAGCTATATGGTGCTGCCGCCCCGTCTGCTGAAACGCTATCAAAAGGAATGTTATTTTTACTCATCGACTGTATCCCGTATTGACCAGCGTATTCTAAATGAATTTATTAGGGATGGATATTTTGAGCGGTATCTGAACAAGACTCGCAAAATCTATCGGGAAAAGCACGATATTCTGCTGCAGGAATTGAAGCCTTTCTTAAAAAAATTCAGGATATCGGGAGAGGATGCGGGACTGCATCTGCTGCTTGGCCTGCGGGACAAAAGCTTTACGGAGCAGGAGCTTGTAGAGCGGGCACAGGAGAGTGGTGTGCGTGTGTACGCATTTTCGGAGGCAAGAGTGGCACAGAGCGCCGAGGCAGGAAATCCCACGGTGATTCTGGGGTATGGCGGGTTAAGCAAAGAGGAGATTCCGGAAGGAATTGCAAAATTAAAACAGGTCTGGTTATAAACCAGACCTGCTCTTTTTTGATGATTGGAATTTAGTAATAGGGCATGCTGTGAATTACAGCAGATGAAAAATACTACTCTGCAGAAGCTTCATCCTCTGCATCTTCATCAAAAAATTCCTCAACTTTTTCCTCGGTCTTTTCCGCAGCATCGGAAACCAGAGAAGAGAGCTTTTCAAAAGGAGCATCGCCTTCTGCGGAAGCCTCGTCGTGGTTTAAGGAAACATAAGAACGGCTGGAATCGCCATCATCCAGATCGTCGCTGAAATCGTCATAATCATCGTCTTCATCGTTTAAGTCAGCAGACAGCTTTTCTTTGTTTTGGAAATAATAATAAACACCGGCGCATGCAGCAGCCGCAGCAGCTGTAAAGAGCACAAATTTACCGAATTTTTTAGCCATGAAAATACTCCTTTCGTGTACCGAACATGAATTAATGTATTATAAACATTTTAATACTATTTTATGAAAAAGAAAAGGGATTATGTATAAATTTTTCATAAAAAAAATTATTACTTGAATGAAGCGGTTTATTATGTTATATTAAGTATCTGACCGGTTAAGTCAATTTTTGTCGAAGGGTATACAACGTACATATGAATGGAAAATTTTTTGATTTAAAAAAGGAAAAGCAGGACAGGATGATCAACGCCGCGTTAAAAGCATTTGCAGCCGGCGGTTATCGTCATGCCAGCACCGATGACATTGTAAAGGACGCCGCCATCAGCAAGGGGCTGCTGTTCCATTATTTTGAAAGCAAGCTGGGGTTGTATACTTTTATTTATGATTATAGCGTCAGATATATGACATTAGAATTAAAAACAGCAGTGTCGCCGAAAGAAACGGATATGTTTGAGCTCTTAAAGCAGATTGAACAGGCGAAGCTGCAGGCTTTAAAAGGATATCCGTATATGCAGCAGTTTCTGGTGCGCTCCATGCGTGAGGACGTCAGCGAGGCGCTATTGGCAAGTGAAGAAATGCGCGCTTCGCTTTCGGAGGTGTATGATGTCATCCGCCAGCGGATGGATTTCTCCGGTCTGCCCGTCGGTGTCGATGGGGACAGACTGTTTAAAATGCTGGATTTTACCATAGAAGGCTTGATGGCGGAGCATTTCTGCAACGATTCCTTCCAGCCTGACATGCTGTATCAGGAGGTTATGGATTACCTCGATATGGTAAAGAATATGGTGAGGCAGCAGCCTGTATAAAAAGGCTGCCGAATTCCTGAAAGCCGAGGGAAAGATAAAACCTGTTCGCCGGCCGCCTTTTGTTTTTCTGCGTTGTCTGTTAGTTGTTTTATTTCCATATTTGCCTTTTCTTCCAGTTCCCGCTGTTCTGCTTCATACTCTGCTGACAGTTTCAAAAACCTGTCATGGCTGATTGTGCCGCTTATGTCGTCCTCATAAATCCGTTTGAAGATAAGGTCAAGTTAAAACAGGAGGTATATTTATGGGAACATGGAACCCTTGGCGTGGTTGTCATAGATACAGTACAGGCTGCAAATATTGCTATATCCATAAAGGGGATTATAAAAAAGGAATTGATACAAACATTGTTACGAAAACAGAAAAATTTTACGCCCCTATTGAAAAAACAAAAAATGGAGCTTATAAAATGAAATCCGGTCAAACGGTTTATGTGTGCTTTTCATCAGATTTCTTAATAGAGGACGCTGATAAGTGGCGTACTGAATGTTGGGAAATGATACGGGAACGCTCCGACTTACATTTTCTTTTTCTAACAAAGCGGATTGAAAGATTTTTGGATTGTATTCCGCACGATTGGAAAGATGGGTACGAAAATGTTACGGTTGGCTGCACGATTGAAAATCAAGAAAACGCAGATTACCGCTTGGGTATTTTTTCCAGCTTACCCATTAAACACAAAAATATCATTTGCCAGCCGTTGATTGAAAACATCACTCTCTCTGCATATTTACACGATATAGAATTAGTTGTTGTTGGCGGGGAGTCTGACAAAAATGCAAGACCACTTAACTATGACTGGGTATTGCAGATACGGCAACAATGTATTTCCCATAACGTACATTTTGAGTTTCGGCAGTGTGGGACACATTTTATCAAGGACGGAAAAAGCTACAC
>CAMWLB010000121.1 GCA_947174985.1 uncultured Lachnospiraceae bacterium
TTCTCATTCAACCGGAAATTACTTTTTCAACCAGAAGTTACTTTTTCAATTCACCGGACAAAAATTTTAAATCCAAAGTTGACAAATAAGCGCAGTTTGCATATGCTAAATAGAGACGGAGCACGAAGTGGCAAGGATGCGTCGTGGTCTTTTTTGCGTGGCGCGTGAAGCGTCAGGGGAGAGCGGTAGCAATGGGCATAATACGTTTTATTAAAGAAGAAAGTAAAGTGATACGGGAGCGGGATCCGGCGATACATTCCGGACTTGAGGTGTTTCTGTATCCAAGCTTTAAGGCGATGGTTTATTACCGGCTTGCTCACTGGCTGTATGAGAAGAAGCATTATTTCTGGGCGCGTCTGATATCCCAGCGGGGGGCGCACAAGACGGGAATTGAGATACATCCCGGCGCTAAAATAGGAAAGGGCTTTTTTATTGACCATGGGCATGGTGTTATCATAGGAGAGACGACGGTAATAGGAGACAACGTGACGTTGTATCAGGGCGTTACATTGGGTGGAACAGGAAAGGAGCACGGCAAGCGGCATCCGACCTTGGGTAACAACGTTATGGTGAGCGCCGGCGCCAAGGTGCTGGGTTCTTTTACCATTGGAGAAAATTCCAAAATAGGTGCAGGAAGTGTTGTTCTAAATGAAGTACCGCCCAATTCCACTGTGGTCGGTGTGCCTGGCAGAGTGGTAAAGAGAGGAAATGTGTCGGTGCCGAGAGAGGATATGTGTCAGGTAGATTTGCCCAATCCGGTGCAGGAGGATATACAGAAGCTGCAGCAGGCGAATGCCGTTCTGACAAACCGGCTTTTGGATTTGGAGAATGAGATGCGCCTTCTGCGCAGGAAGCGGGAAGTCGAAGAGCAGAAAGAACCAAACATAAAGGCTGAAAACACGAAATAAAGACATGTAGATAGAAAATGGTTCATAAGGAGGAAAAGACATGGATTTCATTAACAAGGTGGAAGAAACGATCACAACCAAGGGACAGCGCGTAGTGGACAAGGCAAAGGAAATGGCGGAGGTTGCCAGTTTAAAGAGTCAGATTGGCACCTGTGAAGAGGTCATCAAAAAGAACTACGCGGAAATTGGAAGGCTGTATTATGAGAATTATGGGGACAACCCTGAGGAGCTTTTTGCAAAGCAATGTCGTGCAGTTCAGAACGCCCAAAACGGTGTGCAGGATTTGGAACAAAAAATCAGACAGATAAAGGGAATATAGGATTACGTTTTAGAAGCAGAAAAATACCGCCGGTTGCAAACTCGCAACGGCGGTATTTTTGTTTTATATGGGAGCCGGAAAATCTGTCCGGCGCCGTGTATTGATTGGTTTGACAGCCATCGGTATCCAAACTGCATTAATTGGCAGGAGGTTCAGCCGGTGGAGGCGTAGCGGGCGGTGTCTGGTCAGGACCGTAGAAATTATAGCCCATTCCATAAAGCTCTGCACGCTGCTGTTCAATGATGCCATAGGCGTCCGGATTTGCATAAAATTCTGCGTTGTGAGGGCAGACATTCGCCGCAGGCCCTACCGTGGTGGTGGTGCCATCCGGATTTTCAATAACGGTAGAAGAACCCTGTAACAGGGAAATGTCTTCCTGCGGCTGTAGGGTGAGCGCGCCAGGGTGTTTGAACGGACATTCCGCGCTGGCCGGCAGGTTTGTGTAGACACAGATATCGCCGACGTAATGTACGTCACAGCTATCCGTGGGTACGGTTCCTTCCGCAAAGTACTCGGTTCTGACTGTGCCGGCCACATCACAGAGCCCTGCAATAGGAAGCTTGCCTGACTGCGTGCAGACGGCAGACTGTACAATGCCGCTCGGAATGGGGAAACGCTCATTTGGCAAATCCTGATGGATTTCAGCCATGACCGCACGCCAGAGGTTCTTGGCCAGGTTTCGCTCTACTTTGTTCAAAACGACGTTATTATCATAGCCGGCCCATGTAACTGCCGTATAATAGGGTGTGTAGCCTGCAAACCACACATCCTTGTAATCAGAGGTTGTACCGGTCTTGCCGGCGATGGACATGTTCGGAAACCGAACTGATGTACCAGTACCAATATTGATAGTGTCAACCATAGCGTCTGTCAGTAGAAAGGCAGTGGTTTCTTTGATGACCTGTCTTGTTTCGGGAACCGTGTGGTCCAAAATCACATTGCCGTTGGAGTCGAGCACCCTGGTGTAAAGTCTGGGTTTATTGTAGACGCCGCCATTGGCAATGGTCGCATAAGAAGCGCAGAGCTCCAAATTGGTTACACCGCCAACGCCGCCGAGCGCCATTGGCTGATAGCAGTCGTTAATCTCTGTCAGGGTGGTAAAACCAAAATTCTCCAAATAGTTGAAGCCAAGCTTCGGCGTAATCTGTGTCAAACACTTGACGGTTACGATATTCATGGAATACCAAATTCCTTTTCGGATGGAGCTGACTCCCAAATAACCGGTATCATACCAGTTGTGAACCGGCGTTCCATTACTGTAATTAAAGGGCGCATCGATAAAGACGGTTGCAAGCGTCATACCGGCACTGTCCAAAGCAGGCGCGTAGGTGGAAACCACCTTGAAGGTGGAGCCGGGCTGACGGATCGTACTTGTGGCACGGTTCAGTGTACGGCTTCCCTCTTTGGTACCGCGTCCGCCTATCATGGCGACTACATAACCGGTGTGCTGGTCGATGATGGTTAAGGATATCTGAGGCTGCGGCGTCAGGGATTCTCTTTCTGCAATGACCTCGTCGTGTTCACCAACAACGGCGGCTTTGTACAAATCAATCGCTTCGTGGGCTTCGTCTATGGAATTAAAGAGAAGGTCAAAGTTTTTATTCTGGTTTTCTACAAACCATGCCTTCATCATTTCTTTACTGTAATTGTGATATTCCCCGTCTGCATCTTTCACGGTCAAATCGTAAGAAAGATACCATCTGACATTCTCCGGGTAGTTGGCAGGGTCAGAAAATACTCTGTCAGCAATTGCCTGAATATTGGGGTCTAAGGTAGATTCTATCCGAAGACCGCCGCTGTAGAGGAGAACGCCGGCCTGTGTGGCGCTGTAGCCTGCTTCTTCAATCAAATCGTGATATACTTCCTCAGTCAGGGCATCCACAAAATAGGTACTTACGGAATCCTCGGCAATCGCAATATTGACTTCCTGAATACGGGAGTATACGTCGTCCGCCATGGCCTCGTCGTATTCTGCCTGTGAAATATAGCCTTGTTCCAGCATATCATGGAGAACCTTCGCTCTTCGTTCGGCATTGTTTTCCGGATGGGAAATGGGATTCCACTTTGAGGGGTTCTGGGTGATTGCTGCAATTACCGCACATTCGGACAATGTAAGCTCGCTGACATCCTTGTTGAAGTAGCGAAGTGAGGCGGACTGCACGCCAAGGGTATTCTGTCCTAAATTGATGGTGTTCATATACCGAAGCAGAATCTCTTCTTTGCTCAGCTTTTTGGTGATTTCAAGGGCGAGATACTGTTCCTGGAACTTACGCTGCAGCTTTTCTATGAGACCTTCTTCGTTTACCCAGTCGGTAAAGATCGTATTTTTCAATAGCTGCTGCGTGATGGTGCTGGCGCCCTCCGCCCGCTGGAAGCCGGAACGAATGAAGGTATAGCCGGCACGGATAATACCTTTAATATCGATGCCGTTGTGGTCGTAGAAGCGCTGGTCCTCAATTGCGACGAAGGCATCAGCCAAATCCTGTGGGATTCGGTCCCATGTTACCTGAACACGGTTTGAATTGGTTGCAACCAGCTTGTCTATCTGGTTACCCTCACAGTCGTATACGAAGGTGGAGAAGCCTACAGGAGCAACGTCGTTTACATCTATGTCCGGTGCGGAGGCAATGATGCCTTTAAAGGCGCCGATGCCGGCGGAAACGCCGATGATGCCCATGGCGATGATGCCGACGAGAACCACTTTGATACTGGTAAAGGCTATCTTCTTTCCTATTTTTGTAGATTTGGAATTCATCGCTTTTTGTTTGGCATGAACTCCTTTTCTTCCATAATTCATATGTGTTTCACCTTTCCGTCTGTGGTACAGACTTATGGCAGGGCATAATTTGACCCCCGCAGACATTATACCAAAAATAAAGTGGTAAATAAAGGTTTTTTCTTTTATCTTTAGAATTGTTCACAAAAAAAACATCTTTTATGCTATACTTTAAGCAGAAAACCATTTGAAGGAGGGGCGGATAACTTGGAAAATGAGAGCAGAGAGCCTTATCGGGTGGTAGTAGAAGACGGACAGGGAGAGCTTGTAGAAAAGAAATCCCGCTTTATTGCGACAGTGAAGCGGGTGGAGAATGAGGAAGAGGCAGCAGGTTTTATTGAAGCCGTGAAGAAAAAGCATTGGGACGCCTCCCACAACTGTTCTGCATTTGTTGTGGGGAGCCTGACGCGGTGCAGCGACGACGGCGAGCCCTCAGGAACGGCGGGCAGGCCCATGCTGGAGGTGCTTCTGGGAGAGAAGCTTAAGAATGTGGCAGTGGTAGTCACGCGGTATTTCGGCGGCACGCTCCTAGGTACGGGAGGGCTGGTCAGGGCTTACTCGCAGGCGGTAAAGGAAGGGCTTAAAAATTGCGTGATTGGCACCATGCGCGCCGGTGTGCGCATGGCGGTGGAAACGGACTATAACGGTGTCGGCAGGATTTTATATCTGCTGGGCAGCAGAGGACTTGAGCCGCAGAATAGCGAATATACCGACAAGGTAAAGCTGGAGTTGTTGTTTCCTGCTGAATGGAAAGAGGAACTTACAAAGGAATTTACGGAGGCGACAGCCGGCAGGGCAGTTATAGAAGTTTTAGAAGAGCTTTATTACGTTGACAAAGAAGTTTGATGGGAATAAAATAAAGGGAAGTAATCAATGAACAGATTCTCCTGATAGAAAGGTGGTGGTTTTTATGAAGTCGCACAGTAAGAAGAATAGTACTGACAACCCTCTTCCTGCCCGATGCATGAAGACCACATTTTTCTATGAAGGAGTTATAATATGGAAGAAATCAGAAAATTATTAACAACTTGCCAGTATACTTCTCTGCGTCAGCGCGTTGCAGAGATGAACGAGGCAGATGTCGCGATGCAGATGGAGCAGCTTGAGGAGGAGGAAATGCTCAAGATGTTCCGGATTCTGCCGAAGGATTTGGCTGCTGATGTGTTTTCTTATCTGGAGGTTGAAAACCAGCAGACCATCATCACATCCCTGTCGGAAAAGGATGCCGCGGTGATCATCGATAATCTGATGGCGGACGACGCCGTTGATCTTTTGGAGGAGATGCCTGCCAATATCGTAAAAAAGCTGCTTGCAAATGCCAGCCCTGATACCCGCAGGGATATCAACCAGCTTCTCCGTTATCCGGTGGATTCTGCCGGCAGCATCATGACGGTCGAGTATGTGGATTTGAAGGAAAATCTGACCGTTGCCGAAGCGATTGAACGGATTCGGAAGGTGGGACTTGACAGCGAGACGATTAATATCTGCTATGTGCTGGACGCACAGCGAAGGCTGTTGGGCACTGTGGCGCTGCGGTATCTGCTGTTGAGTGATCCGGATGAGATTATCGGGGATATCATGCATGAAAATGTGATTTCCATCAATACGCTGATGGATCAGGAGGAGGCGGCTGCCAAATTTAAAAAGTACGACTTTACCTCCATGCCCGTGGTGGACAATGAGAACCGATTGGTCGGTATCATCACGGTCGATGATATTGTGGATATTCTGGAAGAGGAAGCTACCGAGGATATTGAAAAGATGGCAGCTATCATGCCTTCGGACAAGCCCTATATGAAGACAGGTATATGGGAAACCTTTAAAAAGAGGATACCCTGGCTGCTGCTTCTGATGGTGTCCGCAACCTTTACCGGACAGATTATCAGCCATTTTGAGGATGCACTGAGCACCTGTGCCGCGCTGATGATGTTTATTCCCATGCTGATGGATACGGGCGGCAATGCGGGCGGGCAGGCGAGTGTAACGGTTATCCGCGGGCTTTCCCTTGGAGAAATCACCTATAAGGATACACTGCGCATTATCTGGAAGGAATCGAGAGTGGCGATTTTGTGTGGGGTCACGCTTGCAGTGGCAAATTTTGCCAAGCTTATGCTGCTTGACAGGGTCGGACTCAGTGTTTCCATCGTGGTCTGCCTGACGCTTGTTGTGGCAATACTGATTGCCAAGCTGATTGGCTGCACATTACCGGTGCTGGCAAAACGAATCGGCTTTGACCCGGCGGTGATGGCAAGTCCCTTTATCACGACGATAGTGGATGCACTGTCTCTTATGGTGTATTTTCAAATTGCGTCCAGACTGCTTGGACTGTGAAAAAGAAGGAGGAAGGCCGCATGAATGAACTGGATGTGCTGACAAAGCTGGCAATGGAGCTGCAGGCAATCGCGCAGGCAGGACTGACTTATACTAGAGACATGTATGATAAAGAGCGTTTTGAGCGGGTCAGAGAGATATCGGCTGAACTTATGGCGTTGAAGACAGAGCTGCCAATTGAGAAGGTGAAGGATTTGTTTTGCAGTGAAACAGGGTATCCGACGCCGAAACTGGACAGCAGAGGTGTCCTGTTTCAGGACGGCAGGATACTTCTGGTAAAAGAAAAAGGAAAATGGTCGCTGCCGGGTGGCTGGGTGGATTACGATCAGTCCGTCGCAGCAAATACGGTAAAAGAGGTGAAGGAAGAAGCGGGTCTTGATGTGGTGCCGCGAAAAATCATTGCGGTGCAGGATAGAAATAAACGCAATTTTCCGAAGTATGCTTACAACATATGCAAGATTTTTATTCTCTGTGATATTATAGGGGGCAGCTTTCAAGAAAATGCAGAGACGACGGAAAGCGGATTTTTTTCACTGCATGACCTGCCGGAACTGGACGAGGATAAAAATGTATATGAACAGATAGCCATGTGCTTTGAAGCATATGAAAACGAGAAATGGGAACCGGTTTTTGACTGATTGTAAGCTTGTTTGGTAAACAGGAGGTGTACGATGGAAGAGATAAAAGCCTACCGCTATCTGCCGGCATCGGCAGCGCGTATTCGTGAAAACGTATTCATAAAGGAACAGGGTTTTTTCGATGAATTTGACCATCTGGACAGTATGGCGACACATCTTGTGCTTTACTACAATACCATTTCGGCGGCGACCTGCCGTTTTTATCCCTTTGAAGAGGAGGGCGCCTATGTGATTGGGCGGATTGCTGTGGTGAAGGAGTACAGGGGAAAAGGACTTGGAGCACATCTGATACAGGAAGCAGAGAAACGAATTAAAGAAGCCGGCGGAACGAGGGTGCTGCTGGCGGCACAGACGCTTGCCGCCGGTTTCTATGAAAAACAGGGATATACGGCGTTTGGTGATATTTTTTTGGAGGAACATTGTCCGCATATCTGGATGCGGAAGGCGCTTGTCTAAGCTTTGGCAGGCGCAAGAAAATCGTATTGTGACATATACAATCTGTAGTATTCTCTTTTATGATTTAGCAGTTCCGTATGGGTTCCCTTTTCCAAAATAGCGCCTTTATCCACGTACATGATGCAGTCCGCGCTTTTAATGGTGGACAGTCTGTGCGCGATGATAAAGGAGGTGCGCCCTACAAGCAGGCGGTTTAAGCCTTTTTGCAGAAGAATTTCCGTCTCCGTGTCGATGCTGGAGGTCGCTTCGTCCAGAATCAGGATGCGGGGATTGGCGAGGAGCGCGCGGGCAAAGGAGATAAGCTGGCGCTGTCCTGCGGACAGGCGGGTGCCCCTTTCATTGACCTCCGTGTAATAGCCGTTCTCCATCTCCATGATAAAATCGTGGGCGCAGACTGTTTTTGCCGCTGTAACGACTTCTTCGTCGGTGGCGGACATATTGCCGTATCGGATATTGTCCATAATGGTGCCGGCAAAGATAAAAGAGTCCTGCATCATGATACCCATCTGGGTGCGCAGGGAGTGAAGCGTTACCCTTGAAATATCAACACCGTCTATGAGAATACGTCCGGAATCCACGTTGTAAAAACGGCTGATTAAGTTGACAATGGTAGTCTTTCCGGCTCCGGTGGGACCTACAATGGCGTAGGTCTCACCTTGTTTTGCAGTAAAATTGATAGAGTCCAGTATCTTATGTCCCTCTTCGTAGCTGAAGGATACATTTTCAAACGTTACTTCACCCTGAATGGGAGGCATGAGTACTGCGTCCGGTGCATCCTTTACCAGCACGGGTTCGTCAATGGTCTCAAAAATGCGCTCCAGATAGGAGATGGCGGTGAGCAGGGAGTTGTAAAAGCCTGCCAGTGTGTTGATGGGCTGCCAGAACCGGCTGATATAGGCGGTAAAGGCAATCAGCACGCCCGTCGTCAGGGTGGCGGAGGGCGCGAGTATCCAGCGAATACCAAGGACATAGACGAAGGAAATAGTCAGGGTGGATATGACGTCCACACTGGGCCACAGGACAAAATTGAATTTGACTGCCCGCATCCACGCAT
>CAMWLB010000122.1 GCA_947174985.1 uncultured Lachnospiraceae bacterium
TTACGGACGTGGAGGACGATTTTACCTATGATACCGCAAAGGTAGAGGCCTTTCTGGTTCCGGCAGGCACAGCGGTAGAAATCTATGCAACGACGCTGCACTATGCGCCCTGTGATTTGGAGGGCAAAGGCTTTCGGGTGGCGGTAGTGCTTCCCAAGGGCACCAATTATCAGCTGCAGAGTGCACATGCAAAGGTGGAAGGCGGCAAGGCACCGAATGAGGACGCGCTGCTCACTGCAGTCAACAAATGGCTGATTGGACATTGCGAGGGCGGACTTGACGAAGGTACGTTTTTAGGTCTGAAGGGCAAAAATCTTTGCCTGACGGAAGACTAGGCAGTTATAAGAACAGCGATAAAGCAAGAGTCATATTTATCATAAAAAGGAGGATACAGACATGTTTGACAATTTACCTCAGGTTAAGGTGGGCGTTGTGGCAGTCAGCCGCGACTGTTTTCCTGAATCCTTATCTGTAAACAGAAGAAAAGCCCTGATGGGGGCTTACACCAAGAAGTACGGCACTGAGAGCGTATACGAGTGTCCCATCTGCATCGTGGAGAGCGAAATCCATATGGTGCAGGCGCTTGAGGACATCAAGGCGGCAGGCTGTAATGCACTCTGCGTCTATTTGGGAAATTTCGGTCCCGAAATCAGCGAGACGCTGCTGGCAAAGCATTTTGACGGACCGTCTATGTTTATTGCGGCAGCCGAAGAAACCCAGAATGATTTAGTGGGCGGCCGCGGCGATGCATACTGCGGTATGCTGAACGCAAGCTACAATTTAAAACTGCGCAATGTAAGGGCTTATATTCCTGAGTATCCGGTTGGAAACGCTGAGGAATGTGCAGACATGCTTCATGAATTTTTGCCGGTTGCACGCGCAATTGTGGGACTTTCCGATTTGAAGATTATCAGCTTTGGTCCCAGACCCCTTAATTTCCTTGCATGTAACGCACCGATTAAGCAATTGTACAATCTGGGTGTTGAAATTGAAGAAAATTCCGAGCTGGATTTGTTTGAAGCGTTCAATAAACATGCCGGAGATTCCCGTATTCCTGCAAAGGTAAAGGAGATGGAGGAAGAGCTTGGCGCAGGCAACTTAAAGCCCGAGGTTCTGCCGAAGCTGGCACAGTATGAGCTGACCCTTTTAGACTGGGTGGAAGCACACAAGGGCTACAGAAAATATGTGGCGATTGCCGGAAAGTGCTGGCCTGCATTCCAGACCCAGTTCGGCTTTGTACCTTGTTATGTCAACAGCCGTCTGACCGGCATGGGCATCCCTGTATCCTGCGAGGTTGATATTTACGGCTGTCTGAGCGAGTTTATCGGCGCATGTGTCAGCGAGGACATTGTGACTCTGCTTGATATCAACAATTCCGTGCCGAACGATATGTACGAAGAATCCATTAAAGATAAGTTCCCGTATACACATAAGGATACTTTTATGGGCTTCCACTGCGGCAATACCTGCTCCAAGAAGCTTGCCTTCTGCAACATGAAATACCAGATGATTATGGCAAGAACGCTGCCTGAAGAGGTGACACAGGGCACGCTGGAAGGCGACATTGCACCCGGCGACATTACCTTCTACCGTCTGCAGAGCACAGCGGACTGCAAACTGCGTGCATACATTGCACAGGGCGAGGTGCTTCCCGTTGCGACAAAGTCCTTTGGTGGCATCGGTGTATTTGCAATCCCCGAGATGGGCAGATTCTATCGTCATGTGCTGATTGAGAAAAATTATCCGCACCACGGCGCTGTAGCGTTCGGACATTACGGTAAGGCTTTATATGAAGTGTTTAAATACATTGGCGTGCCGGTAGAGGATTTGAACTTTAACCAGCCGAAGGGAATGATGTACCCGACAGAAAATCCCTTTGCATAAATCGGTATTATAATTTTCGATATCATATTATAGTGTATGATATAAATAGGTGTTTTGTGGAACGGGCGGTCCGGATGTGGACCGCCTGTTTTCGTATAGGAGAATTAATGTCTTTTTTGCCGAACTTGACGGGCGTTCCATTCAGACGGAAGCAGACTATGTACGGGAAATGGAACTTGTGATGGATTGCCCGTATGAAAAATCGGATGAATATCTGAAGCTTGGCTGGTATTTTGACTGGATTTGTGAACTGTTATGGCTGGGGGAAAAGGATGTCGTGATACTGATACGCAGCTATGACTGTATGCTGTTCGATGATGAAAAGACGAAGCAGCATATTATAGAAAATTTTGCGGAAATTATTTTGCCGTGGTGGGAAGGGGAAGTAACAGGGCATATGGTAGGAGGTAGGCCGAGGGGGTTCATGGTGTATCTGGAGGGAAAAGCGCTTTGATTGAAAAACGAATTGCCATTTATATATATTCGTGTTACAATATATCCACGAAAAGTACCCATGACAGGGTGGCAGCCTCTCGAGTTTGTGAAAACCCGACTTAAAGATAAGTTTCATTGAAGCTTATCGCGGGAATACATAGGAAGGGAGGTGGCGTCGATGACAGCTTATGAAATCATTTCGATTTTCATTGGGATATTGGCATTATTAATGTCCTTTGGTAGCTTGATTGTTGCGTTGCTTGCCTTTCTCGATAAGAGAAAACACAGGCGAAAATAAAATGCCTATCCTGTCGGCCACAGGATAGGCGGTGTCCGTAAGGACATTCATTAGCCCAAACTCGGAGCATCCACTTTGGAGTGGCGCTTTTCCTTTGTGTTATTATAATACCATTTAGGGAGAAAGTTTTCAAGTGATTAAAAGAAAAAATTACCGCATAATGTTCTTCCGGATCTACCATCGTGTCATATTATTTTCAAACTTTACAGTATATGCCTGCTTTAATTCATCAGCAGATATTCCATAACAAAGCATGACATCATTATAAAACATAAGAACATCCGCCATTTCTTCAACAAGATGTTTCCTTAATTCGGTATCCGAAGAGGCTTTTAACCCTCCATGTTTTTTGACAATATCAATTACTTCGCCGATTTCGCCTATCATCCAAAGCAATTTGTTTTTCCCCGTTTCGGGAGATATCTGTTCCCATTTGTCTTGGTATTTATTCTGAAGTCTTTTTTGCATTTCCTGCATCTCGTTTATGCCAAAATCAGCCATGAGATTTTCCTCCGTAAATTTCGATTGTGCTTTGCTGTTTTTACCGCTTGTTTGCTATAATAGTGAATTCTCCGGGAGGAGCCACAGATATTTGCTCCTCCCATTTATTCATTTCTCAATAGAGAACGCTTGACAAAAAATTCTCTTTCGCAGTACTATTTTAATGTAGCATTTTTAGGCGGTTTCGTAAAGGCTTGAGATGGAAAAAGGAAGCGCCGCAGGATATAACCTGTTGTACATGGGAATGAGGATGATGATGGCAGAAAAATCACAAAACAAAACTGATAGAAAAAGCCATATTTTTGCCGTTTTAGCGGCATTTTTCTGTATTGGCGCAGCGGCTCTTTTCCCGGGCATGACGGCATCCGCAGAAATACCGTGGGGGGAAAAGGTGCTTCGGCAATGGTCGGATATCGGCTATAAGCGTGGAGCGACAGTCTATCAGAGGATTACTGTCGGTGGATATACGCTGACGCTTGCGGATGAGATGCCCGGCATTTCCGTGCGGCTTACGGTTGCCATAGAGGACGGGACGGAATATTTTCATGATTGGATAAAGGGACAGGATTATTTCAGTGCAGGCGAAATGTGCCTTGATTTTGAAGCATTTGACAATCTGCTGGGAGCAAAGGGTTTTTCTCTAGGGCTTAGACCATGGGGGTGGATGTATGAGCGGGGATATTATGTAATTACGGAAGGAAAGCCGGTTTTGATAGCAGATAGTTGGGACAGCTATCATGCAGGAGACGACTGTGTACGGGATATTGACGGAGACGGTGAAAATGAATTGCTCTGCAACGTCGTATGGGGTGACGGCGCGTGCAGGGGCTTGGTCTATGATTGTGTTGACGGGCAGATATACGTAGGCGCTATGGAGGATTTGCTGGACGAGCTGTATGATGACTGGGGAGTGGCAAGTCTTGGCTGTCAATTTTGGGAAGAGGAAAATGTAGTGCATATCTGGTACTGGAAGGAAGAGCTGGACGATTACGAAGAAAAGCAGTACGCTGTTGATTTGGAAAAAATAGAGATGAGGCCTTATGAACTTCCTTTTGATGTGCCATCGTGCTTTGAATGGGAAGAATAAGGGAGGAAACATGGAGAATAAAGAGTACAAAACAAAAGAACTAATCAAACGATTCCTGCCATACTACGGCAGGCACAAGGGCGTCATGGTGACGGACTTGTTCTGCGCCTCCCTGACGACGCTCTGTGAGTTGGTGCTTCCCATGATAATCCGTCGGATTACCAATATGGGAATGTACAACCTTGCCGATCTGACGGTGGGCTTTGTGGGAAAAATGGCGCTGCTCTATCTGGTGCTGCGCCTGATTGACTGCATGGCAAACTATTACATGGCGGACATGGGGCATGTTATGGGAGCAAAGATAGAGACTGACATGCGGAGGGACGCTTACGGGCATCTGCAGCAGCTTTCCAACACCTATTATAACAATACAAAAGTCGGACAGATTATGGGGCGGATTACCAACGATTTGTTTGACGTCACGGAGTTTGCACACCACTGTCCCGAGGAATTTTTTATTGCGGGGATTAAGTCCGTGGTGGCTTTTATCGTGCTGGCGACGGTCAATGTGCCGCTTACCATTCTTGTGTTTCTAATTGTACCTGTGATGGCGTTTACCTGTATCAAGCTAAACAGGCGTAACCGTAAGGCGTTTGCAAAACAGCGTGTCCAGATTGGAGAGCTGAACGCTGCCATTGAGGACAGTCTTTTAGGACAGAAGGTCGTGAAGGCGTTTACCAACGAGGATATGGAAGTAGAAAAGTTCGAGGTGGGCAACCAGAAATTCCTCGACATTAAAAAGGAAACCTACCGCTATATGGCGACCTTCCAGACAGCGACGAGAGCGTTTGATGGTCTGATGTATCTGGTGGTGATTTTAGCAGGCGGTATCTTTCTGATAAAGGAACAGATTACGGCGGGTGATTTGGTGGCGTACACCATGTATGTATCCACCCTGATAGCCACAATCCGCAGGATTATTGAGTTTGCGGAGCAGTTTCAGCGTGGACTCACGGGTATCGAACGCTTTTTACAGATTATGGATGCGGACATTGAAATTTTTGACGAGCCGGACGCGGTGGATATGCCAAAGCCCAGGGGAGAAATCCTCTTTGAAGAGGTGGCGTTTGAATATCCCGACGACCACAACCGGGTATTCAAAAATCTGAATCTCTGCGTGAAACCGGGGGAGAAGCTTGCCATTGTAGGACCCTCCGGCGGCGGCAAGACCACGCTCTGCAATCTGATTCCGCGGTTTTATGATGTGACGAACGGCACAATCCGCATTGACGGCACGGATATCCGCCATTTTACCTTAAAGAGCCTGCGGCGCAATATTGGTATTGTACAGCAGGACGTATATCTGTTTTCGGGCACGGTCATGGAAAATATTCTGTACGGTGCGCCGGACGCCTCGAAAGAACAGGTGGTTGAGGCGGCGAAAAAAGCGGGCGCGCATGAGTTTATTATGGAATTGAAAGACGGGTATGATACCTATGTGGGAGAGCGCGGCGTCAAGCTGTCCGGCGGACAGAAGCAGCGCATCAGCATTGCCAGGGTATTCTTGAAAAATCCGCCCATTATGATATTGGACGAGGCAACTTCCGCATTGGATAACGAGAGTGAATTTGCGGTGGCAAAATCCCTGAGGGAGCTTTCCGAGGGCAGAACCTCCATCACCATTGCTCACAGGCTTTCCAGCATCAAAAATTCCGACAGGATTCTGGTGCTGACGGAGGAAGGCATTGTGGAGGAGGGAACCCATGGGGAGTTGATGGCGATTCAGGGACTTTACCATGAATTTTACACGATGGCTGACAAGATAAAATAGTAGAGGAGAAGCACAATGGCATTTACCCACCTGCATGTCCACACGGAGTATTCCCTGTTAGACGGCTCCAACAAAATAAAAGAATATGTGAAGCGAGTAAAAGAGCTGGGAATGGACAGCGCCGCTATCACGGATCATGGCGTTATGTATGGGGTTATTGACTTTTACAGGGCGGCGAAGGAGGCTGGCATCAAGCCGATTCTGGGCTGTGAGGTTTATGTTGCGCCCAATTCCCGCTTTGATAAGGAGCTGACGGGCGGTGAGGACAGGTATTACCATTTGGTTCTTCTCGCCGAAAACGATACGGGTTACGCCAATTTGATGAAGCTGGTGAGCAGGGGCTTTACGGAAGGATATTATTATAAGCCCCGTGTGGATATGGAAATATTGAATCAGTTCCACGAGGGAATTATTGCGCTCTCCGCCTGCCTTGCGGGCGAGGTGCAGCGATACATTGTAAAAGGGCTTATCGATGAGGCGGAAAAAGCGGCGTTGCGGTACAGGGACTGCTTTGGCGCGGACAATTTTTTTCTGGAGATGCAGGACCATGGGATTGCGGAGCAGAGGATTGTCAACACGGAGCTGATGAAGATTAGCAAAAAGCTGGATATTCCGCTTGTGGTGACGAACGATGTGCATTACACCTACAAGGAGGACGTGGATTCCCATGATATCCTGCTCTGCCTGCAGACGGGCAAGAAACTGGCGGACGAGGACCGTATGCGCTATGAGGGCGGGCAGTACTACGTCAAGAGCGAAGAGGAGATGAAAGGGCTGTTTCCCTATGCGTGGGAGGCGGTGGAAAACACCCAGCGGATTGCGGATAGGTGCAATGTGGAAATCGAGTTTGGCGTGACGAAGCTGCCAAAGTATGATGTGCCGGAGGGGTATGACTCATGGAGTTATCTGAATAAATTGTGCCGCGACGGGCTTCTGGAGCGGTACGGGGATGAAAATGCGCCGGCGGGGGATACGGGGCAGACACTTGCGGAGCGGCTTGCCTATGAACTTGACGTTATCCGTACCATGGGCTATGTGGATTACTTTCTGATTGTATGGGATTTTATCAATTATGCGAGGGAAAATGGGATTCCGGTAGGGCCGGGGCGTGGCTCGGCGGCGGGCAGCATCGTGGCATACTGCTTAAAGATTACCAATATCGACCCCATCCGCTATAGTCTGCTGTTTGAGCGTTTTCTCAATCCGGAGCGTGTATCCATGCCCGATATCGACGTGGATTTCTGCTACGAGAGGCGGCAGGAGGTTATCGACTATGTAGGACGCAAATACGGTTCTGACAAGGTGGTGCAGATAGTCACTTTCGGTACTATGGCGGCGAAGGGCGTTATCAGGGATGTGGGGCGCGTGATGGATTTGCCCTATGCTTTTGTGGATTCCATCGCGAAGATGGTGCCGTTTGAGTTAAATATCACCATAGACCGTGCGCTGGAAATCAATCCGGAATTCCGGAATCTCTACAACAGCGACGAGCAGGTGCACTACCTGATAGATATGTGTAAAAGGCTGGAGGGTCTGCCGAGGCATACTTCCATGCACGCGGCGGGCGTGGTTATCTGCCAGAAGTCGGCGGACGAATTTGTACCGCTCTCCAGAGGGGCGGACGGCTCCATCACGACGCAGTTTACCATGACGACGCTGGAAGAGCTGGGTCTGTTAAAGATGGACTTTCTGGGGCTGCGCACCCTCACCGTCATCAAGGACGCGGTGGATATGATAGAAAAAGACACAGGGAAGCATCTTGACATAGACCATATTGATTTTGACGACAAGGCGGTGTTAGATTCCATCGGAACGGGCAGAACCGACGGCGTGTTCCAGTTGGAAAGTGCGGGCATGAAAAGCTTTATGAAGGAGCTGCGCCCGCAGAATCTGGAGGAAGTGATTGCGGGGATTTCCCTGTACCGGCCGGGCCCCATGGATTTTATCCCGAAATACATCAAGGGAAAAAACAGCGAAGGCGAGGTTACTTATGCCTGCCCGCAGCTTGAGCCGATTCTTGCTCCCACCTACGGCTGTATCGTGTATCAGGAGCAGGTTATGCAGATTGTGCGGGATTTGGGCGGCTATACGCTGGGCAGAAGCGATTTGGTGCGCCGTGCCATGAGTAAGAAAAAGCAGTCCGTGATGGAGAAGGAGCGCGCCAACTTTGTTTATGGTAATGAGGAGGAAGGTGTGCCCGGGTGTGTGGCAAAGGGAATCAGCGAGAAGGTTGCGGGAGAAATCTATGAGAACATGATGGATTTTGCAAAGTACGCCTTCAATAAGTCCCATGCTGCCTGCTACGCGGTGGTTGCCTACCAGACGGCGTATTTGAAATATTATTATCCGGTGGAATTTATGGCGGCGCTTTTAACCTCCGTCATTGACAATGCCAAGAAAGTGTCGGAGTATATTCTGG
>CAMWLB010000123.1 GCA_947174985.1 uncultured Lachnospiraceae bacterium
ATCTGTTCGGAGTGGGCGGCGGGAGCCTGGTAGTCCGGCTGCTGGGCAGAAACGACGGGGAGGAGGCAGAGAAGGTGGCTTCTCTGAGTCTGGTGATGGCTGCCGCTTCTTCCCTTGTCTTTTCAATTCTGTGTTTTATTTTTATGAATCCCTTACTGCGCCTTCTAGGCGCCAGCGACAATACTATCGGGTTTGCCAGGCAATATCTGATGTTTGTGGTGGTGATTGGCTGTTTTCCGACGGTTCTGGCCAATACCATGAGTTCCATGGTGCGCAACATTGGCTATTCCAGAGAGGCGGGATTCGGCTTAGGAATGGGTGGGGTTCTGAACGTGATCATGGATCCAATATTTATGTTCGTGGTTTTTCCGGACGGTTATCAAGTGGTGGGAGCAGCGGTGGCGACCATGCTTTCTAATTTTATCACGCTGGCGTATTTTATTTTCGTGTATAAAAAACTGGAAGGGAAGACTGTGCTCGCTCTGCCGCGCAGCATAGAGAAAATACGGCGGGAGTCTATGGGGTCTCTCTTTTCCGTGGGAATCCCCGCAGCTATGAGCCTGCTTCTTTTTGACCTGTGCAATATTGTGATCAATCGGCTGGCATCGGGTCACGGCGATATCGAGCTTGCGGCTATTGGAATTGTGCTGAAGGTAGAACGTCTCCCATTGAATATCGGGATTGGAATCTGTCTTGGGATGACGCCCCTGGTGGCGTACAATTATGCGTCGAAAAATCATAAGAGAATGAAAGAGTTCTTTCGGACGGCGCGGTTGGTGGGACTGATTGTTTCGGTTCTTTGCGTGGTGTTTTACCGAATCTGCGCGTCGTACATTATAGGCGCCTTTATTTCAGACGCGGACACGGTGCGGTTTGGGACGCAATTCCTCCAATCGCGCTGCTTTGCCACACCCTTTATGTTCCTGAGTTTTCACATGGTGCATTTCATGCAGGCGGTGGATAGGGGGAAGGTTTCTTTCCTGCTTGCAGTGATTCGGCAGATTTGCCTGAATATTCCGATCCTGTTTTTCATGAACATGTTCTTCGGTATGAACGGCATCGTGTGGACGCAGTTGACAGCAGACTTTATCAATGTGGTAATCTCTTATGTAATCTACGCGCGTCTGATTGAGGATATTGCTTCATAGAAAAGAATCTAATTGTATTAAAGTTTGTCCCATTATATAGGATGAAAGGAGAAGTAACTTTATGAGCAAAGCAATTTTGACAATAGATGACATTGCGTCCAAAAACACACCTGCCATTGTGGATTATTTGTGTGAGAAGCATATAAAGGCGGTGCTGTTTGCAGTGGGAGAGAATGTAGAGAAGTATTTCGACGAGGCAGTATATGCCCTGCAAAAGGGAATGATTATAGGAAATCACAGCTATTCCCATCCATCCTTCAGCAAGCTTTCTTTGGAAGAGGGGATTGCGGAAATCGAAAAGAATGAAGAAGTTCTCACGAGGCTTTATGAGAAAGCCGGCGTGGCAAGAGAGGTAAAGGTATTCCGGTTTCCCTATGGGGATAAGGGCGGTGAAAACAAAGAAGCTCTGCAGTCATATTTGCGGGAGCACGGTTTTAAGAAGCTTACGGATACGCAGATTACGTCCTCGTGGTATGCGGAAAACGGGCTGCATGCGGACATCGATACCTTCTGGACCTTTGATTTTGGTGAGTGGCAGATAAGGGAGGGCTCTTCTTTTTCGGCAGATTCTGTTTTTGACAGAATCCATGATGAGAAGCCGACATACGGCGATGTTCTTCTGCAGGAAGGAAGCCATCATATTCTGCTGTTTCATGCACATGATGAGACGGAGAAGCAGCTCCCCGGGTATCACAGGCTGTTTCTGGATCATCTGCTGGAGTGCGGCGTGGAATTTGAAGAGCCGCGTTTTGAGCCGGCAGACGGACAAAAGGAGCTTTTGCGGCAGGCGCTTGCGGAGTTGAAGCGGTGGAGCGGCGAGCTGTGCCGGCAGGCGGGAAAGAGTGAAGCAGATGCGGAACAGTTCTTTCAGGGGTTGTGTGAGTCAGAGGGACTTCTCAGGGAGTTTGCCTATTACCATGATACGCATAGATTTTTGTGTGAGAAAAAAGTGGCAGGATACAGTATTGCGGATATTATGGTATGGCAGGTGGACCATTTTAAGGCATATCTGGACAGAGGTGACGAGTGCCTGCGCTATGACAGCGCGCGGCTTCTGCTTGCTTCATTCTCTATTATGATGGAAATGGAAAAGAATCCGGTGCCTTATGTGGAAAAAATGAAAAGGGAAAGCGGTACGGACAGTCCGGAGGCTTTTTATTAAGAATTTCATAAGCGTCGGCGAAACGAACTATGACCTGGGTGGGGCGGTGGAGCCTCGCAGGATAAGCTCCGTCCGAAGGAGGGTCTTTCCGACAGAAATTTTTTGAAACAGGGCAGAGAGGGCATAATAGCCGCCTTTACCCAAAGCATGCCAGTTTGGGCTGATTGTGGTGAGAGGCGGCAGGGCAAGCGCTGACGAGGCGAAACCGCCAAAGCCAATGACGCTGATATCCTTGGGGATGGAAAGTCCGATTTGGGTACATTCCTGTATCACGGTGCGGGCAAGCGGGTCACTGCCGCACATGATTGCAGTTGCGCCCGCCCTGAAAAAGCGCTGCAGGTATGTGGCGACATCTGTGGAGAAGGGGGTGGTACAGGCATACAGGCGGTTCTGACTTAGATGGTGCGGGGAGCAGCCGGCATCGTATGCTCTTTGCAGCCAGACTGCGTCGGGATTGCCGGAATCGTTTAAGAAAGCAATCTTTTTGTGGTTTAAGGATACGAGATGTGAAATGCCGATATCGACAGCTTCAAACAAATCCGTGCTGATCTGACAGACATAAGGGTTGGTCAAACGGCGGGTTCCCAGAAGTACAGTGGGGAAAACAGTGGAGGAAAGCTGTCCTGCCCAGTCATCCTCAGGCAAAGCTCCCACAAAAAAAGCACCGGAGAAGCCGTGCTTTAACATGTAAGCGTCGTAGGTAATGGGAATTTTATGGGAAATCGGATAGGGAATTATGGTGACCTCCCTGCCGTCACAGGCGGCTGCCTGCTGAAAACCTAAAATAATTTCAAAGCCGAATTGAATAGCAGGTTCATAATCCGTTTTTTCTAAAAAGATGCATAAGCTTTTGTGGCTGCTGCTTCTTACGCGTTTAGCGGAATATCCCATCTCAACAGCAGTATTGATGACGGCATGACGAAGTTCTCCACTGATGTCTGCGGCACCGTTTAACCCTTTGGAAACGGTACTGACGGAGACGCCAAGCTGTCTGGCGATGTCTTTGATTGTAACCATATTTACCCCCGGTTATGTAAAAAATGGACTTCCTCCATAATCAAAAGCCCTGCAGGGGGAAACCTGCAGGGCTTTCGATTGTGTAAAAGGGGAATTCTTCCGGAATTGCTAATTAGCATTCTTGACATCTCTGCCAAGACAAACTTATTTTACCCTATTTTAAAACAGTCGTCTATAACAATATTGCAGATAAATAAAACTATATTAGCCAACAATTCATAAAATAAGTAGTTTCATCATAAAATTATGGCTGCACTTGCAAAAATATTAGCTTTTACATATTACAGTTCCAGGAAGCGGCGTTCTGCGGAGAGCTCCGCGGGCAATTCTGAGCCTGTATTTTTAACACGCCGCTCCAGCATCTCAAATTTATGAAGCTGCTGTGTCTGAAGCGTATGGTAGCGTTCCAGCATCTCCTTATAGGTAGGATTGCTCTTTAAGGTTTCCCTGACCGAAGCGGAAAAAGGGCAGTGGGTAAACAGGATTGTCCTTGCAGTTTTGGTCATACGGGGAGAACCGCTGCTTTCATATAGAATGTAGGTCAAGTAGTCTTGTACAAACATTTCCTTAAAACTGTTGCGCGCCTTCTGTAGTGCCGTTTTGAGCTTTTCCTTGGTCTCCGCGGATAACTCGTGGTTCTTTTTGTAGAACTGGATGTAGTCGAAGTATTCACTGGTGAGGGAGCGCTCAGAAAGGTCATTCCAACGGGGTCCCTGTATGCGCTTGCACATTTCCCAACGGTATTCGCCGGTAAGACGGACAAGTGTCTGGCGCAAATCTTCCAGGAAAAAAACGGAAAGCATCATGCGGGCAGAGGTGGTGCGCTTGTGTCCCTCAATTTCCTGCCACATAACGCCTCTGGTACCTACATTCGGAGTAAGGATAATGTCAGGAAGTACTTCTGTATGGAAAAATTCCTGCGGCATGCCGGCTGCGGGATTGGTATAAACGTATTCCCGGTAGTAGGCGCCGTAATCTATAGAAGTAATATTCGAAAGAATTTCCTTCAGCGTCTGGGGCATTACCAGAGAGGAATCGGGGCGCTTTAACAGGTTGTGCTCGGAATACAGGGGGCAGAAGGTAGAAACGCGCCCAAAGGTCATTTTATTTACGGTGGGGAACATGTTCTTAAGCTCATATTCCACTTTCTTTTGTGCATCTTGTAAAAGGGCCGCTTCTTCTGCCGGTGTAATCTGTTTGGTTGCTTTCAGCGTACGGATATGGGTGCTGTAGTCTTCGTCGAATTCGTTGCGGGACGGTTCGCGCTTACCTTCCCAGACTGCCTTCAGCCAGTCATAGAGCGTGTAAACACCTTCCCTCCGGTTACTGTCAAGAAGTCTCACGGCACGGCTTAAGTATTCCGCATTTGCCTCTCCGGCAAGTTCTTCGTCTACATAACCGAAGTACAAAAACATGCGTACAGGCATAGGGATTTCATCTTCGTTTATGGCACGGAAGAAAATGCTGGTATAGAGTTCGTAAAAGCCTGTGGTAATCCTTTGGCGCAGGGCTCTGGCAGCATCGTCCGTGGCGGTTTTGTCAGCAGCATTTTTATATTGTGTGACAAGCTCCCTGAAGTTGACGCAGAAGCCTGTGTCTCTGCGCGAGTAAGCCAGAATAGTCTGCAGGGAATCTTTAAGCGAAACATTGGTTTCTGCCGTCTTGGTATCGGTGGAAGCCGCCTGTCCGGGTGCGGTATGCAAGACGGAGGAAAGCTCAGAGAGACGCTTGTCTAAAAGCGCCTTATCCGTCAGTGGAGAATCCTGCAGCATGGTAATGATCTGTTTTATAAAGTCATAGACAAACACTGCGTCCGAAGAGTTGGAATCCAGTCTGAGGTATAAATCCGCGTACATGGTAAGCGCATCTTCACGGGTATCGTTCAGATACAGGGATAATACCTGCTTCTGATACTCTTCGAGAGAAGAGAGGGAGGCAAACACCTTCTTGCAGTCAACGTCTGTAGAGGCAATCAGTCCAGCAGGAACCGCAGGCTCCTTGGAGAGAAGGGTGGAACCCTGGGAAAGAAGGCGCTGAAAGCCTTCGTAGTAGGAGACTGCCCATACCGGCAGGGGGTCTTCCCCCACAAATGGTTCGGGTGTGGAAATTACGCCGGGTTCTATCTGATTTCTGGCACAACATTCCTGATACAGCGTGTGATTTTTGGAAAAGCCAATCTGCATGCTGCTGCAGGCAAGGCGCGCCAGTTCGTCCGCCCGCAGCAGATGGTTTAACTGCCGGAAAGCGGAGCGAGTGACGACAACACAATATTCAGGACTTCTTTTGAAAAGCATCTCCAGAGAAATCGTACCTGAAAAGGGATAGATGAATACGGACGAGTCCTCCGCCGCTTTACAGGTGGCAACATGAGAACCTGTATACAGCTCGCAGATGCCGGGCGCATCCCCGCTCTGTAAGAGGTATTCCCCGCCGGGGAACGAAACGGAAAAACTGCCGCTCAGTATCATATACAATTCTTTAACAGGCTGTCCGGCTTCGAACAGTACCTGATTTTTCTGTATGGAAACGATAGCCATAAAAACCTCCTTGGGTACAAATCGCAGGATGCCGCAGCTATAGCCGCCAGCATTGCATAGGTTTATTATAACCTTTGCAAAGGATAATGACAACAAAAACAGACTTTGTTTTTGACGGTTTATACAGGCATATTATAAAAAAATACGAAAAAAGTCCTTTTTTGGAAAGACTTACTGTACTTTTTATAAATTTATGGTACAATAAAACTGTATGATTTATTTTACGGGGGTGTAATCTTGGAACAGAGCACAGAGTATAAACGAAGCGTAATGGAAAATTACAAAAAGGATGTGGAGCCGCTGTTTCGGTATATGTCGTGGCTGGAAGACAAGAAGGGCGAAAAAGTAAGTTCTTCTTATTCTGACAACGGCTTAAACCAGCACTCCATGGCATTTCCGGTGTACGACAGCACACTGATTAATTTTGTGAAGGAAGTACAGAAGGGAAAACTGATAAACAGAAATTATATGTATGTCTATTCCCGTTACCGGATAGGCGATGTAGAGGACGAGCTGAAGACGGTACAAGGCGTATCCTTCAAAAATGTGGAAGTCCTGACGGCCATATTGTCAAAGTATATCTGCGGCGGCATGACAAAAAGCTGGATTTGGCCGCAGGCGGTAGAAAACGGTATTTTTCTTGCTATTCTGCTAAAATTCAAAGAATTATTTGAAATGTGGATTTAGCAGGCGGGAAATTGGGGGAAATGGGAGTAATTGCTTATGGGCGAAAAGTCATTGCAAAAAAGACGGTTTATACTGGAGACAGCCAGACGTGTGTTCATGGAAAAAGGCTATAAGAATGTGACCATGAAGGATATTGTGGAAGCGTGTGAAATCAGCCGCGGCGGTTTGTACCTTTATTTTGGCAGTACGGCGGAAATTTTTCTGGAAGTGCTGAAGATGGAAACCGAGGAGGCGGACGACGTATTTTCCGACAGTATCACGGAGGACGCCACTGTTGCGGACATTCTTACCTTGTTTTTACTGGAACAGAAGAAGGAGCTGCTTCGGAAAAAGGACAATCTTACAGTAGCCACTTATGAGTATTATTTTGGAGAGGATGTACCCAAAAAGGATAATATCTTAAAGCGGCAGTTTGATTCTGCGGTCAAAATCATTGAAAAGCTGATTGAGGCAGGCGTGCAGAACGGCGAATTTTACTGTGACAATTGTCGGGGAACCGCCCGCAATATTATGTTTGTGCTGGAAGGGCTGAAAATCGCAGCGCATACCATAGGCATTACTGCGGCTGCAGTGGACGAAGAAATCCGCTACATACTGGAAGAGCTTGGAATTGAGGAAAATTGAAGATGGGAAATGTCAGACGTATCTATGTTGAAAAAAAAGAGCCTTTTGCGGTAAAGGAAAAAGAATTGCATGAGGAACTGAAAAATTATCTGGGCATGAGCGGAGTTACCCGTGTCAGGGTGCTTATCCGCTATGATGTGGAGAACATTTCGGATGAAACCTTTGAAAAGGCGTGCCGCACAGTGTTTTCCGAGCCGCCGGTGGACGATTTGTATCCGGAAACTTTTGCATGTGCACCGGGGGATAAGATATTTGGCGTGGAATTTTTGCCGGGGCAGTTTGACCAGAGGGCGGATTCCGCAGTACAGTGCGTGCGGTTTTTGAAAGAGGACGAGGAGCCGATTATCAAAACCGCCGTTACTTATGTCATATCGGGAGATATTTCCGACGAGGAATTTGCAAAGATAAAGGCGTACTGTATCAATCCGGTGGATTCGAGGGAGACCGACATGGTGAAGCCCGACACGCTGGTTACGGTGTTTGATGAGCCTGCGGATGTAAAGGTGTTCGACGGTTTTACGGCGATGCCGGAGGATGCGCTGAAAGAGCTGTACGATTCTCTGAATCTTGCCATGACTTTTAAGGATTTTTTGCATATACAGCGTTATTTTGCAGGCGAGGAGCACAGGGACCCGACTATGACGGAAATCCGTGTGCTGGACACCTACTGGTCGGATCACTGCCGCCACACTACTTTTTCCACGGAGTTAAAGGAGGTAGCGTTTGGCGAGGGCTACTATAAAGAGCCGATTGAGACGACTTATCAGAGTTATTTAGACACGCGGGAAGAGATTTTCGCGGGCAGAAGCGATAAATTTGTATGTCTGATGGATTTGGCGCTGATGGCGATGCGCAAGCTGAAGAAAGACGGCAGGCTGGAGGATATGGAGCAGTCCGATGAGATTAACGCCTGCTCTGTTATCGTGCCTGTAGAGATGGATTATGACGGAGAAAAGGTCACGGAAGAGTGGCTGGTGTTCTTTAAAAATGAGACGCACAACCACCCTACGGAAATCGAGCCCTTCGGTGGTGCGGCGACCTGTCTCGGCGGCGCCATCCGTGATCCGCTTTCCGGACGCGGTTATGTTTATCAGGCGATGCGTGTTACCGGCGCGGCAGACCCTACAGTGCCTGTAGCAGATACGTTAAAAGGAAAATTATCACAGAAGAAGCTGGTACGCGGTGCGGCA